>CANEMG010000027.1 GCA_947428535.1 uncultured Clostridium sp.
GTATCATGAAATACAACATTTACTTTATCTGATGTATCATTGGCTGTTCCACCTTCTGTACTTACATATTCAAAAATATTATTGTCATATGCAACATTTACTGTATAAGTTCCTAAATTTTCTCCAAAATTTATTTCTAATTTTACTTCTTCGCCTGAATTTACTGTTGTTTTACTTGTTTTTATATCTATTGCATCTAATGATGCTGCATAACTATTATTTGTAAAAATAATTGCTAATAATATCATTACTACAGCAATTATACTAATAATTTTTTTCATGAAAAAATTCCTCCTTTTTTTGTTTTATATTACTATTGTGTCATTTTTTATCAATATTATTTTGCCAATAATTTCATTTGTTTTTTAATTTATTGCAATTTTCAATTTGTTTTATAATTACTAAAAAAAATTAGTTATATTAAATTAATATAAATGGAAATTCTGCTTTGAAAGTAATTTGAATTAGAAAATCTTATATGAAATTAGTTAGGGAATCTCAATTTCATTTATTGAGGGCGCTGACTAATTTTATATTAGATTTTCTATAAAAATTACTTGAACTAAGAATTGGAATGTTATTAATTAATATAACTAATTTAATATGTTTTTCTTATAACAAAATAAATTGCAACAAAAAAAGAAATCAAATTAAATTGATTTCTTTTTACAAATTATTTATTTAATTCTTCTAAAAATAATTTATTTAATAACTGAGGGTTTGCTTTACCTCTTGTTTCTTTCATAGCTTGACCTACTAAGAAACCTAAAGCTTTATCTTTACCAGCCTTATAATCTGCTATTGATTGAGGATTATTTTCTAATATTTTCATAACTATTTCTTTTATAGCTCCTTCATCAGAAATTTGTACCCATCCTTTTTCTTCAATAATTTTACTTGGCATTTTAACTTCATTAAATAATTCTTCTAAAACTTTTTTAGCTATTGCTGAACTTATTGTTCCTTTGTCTATTAATGTTACAAGTTCTCCTAATTCTTTTCCAGTAAATTTTAAATCTTCTGGTTCTTCTTCTCTTTCGTTTAATATTCTTGCTATATCTGACATAATCAAGTTTCCAACTGTTTTTGGATTTCCACAAGCATTTGTTGCTTCTTCAAAAAGATTTGAATAATATTTTGATGCTACAACAAAATTAGCTGCTTTTTCTGTTAAATCATATTCTGATAAATATCTTTTCTTTCTGCTTTCTGGTAATTCTGGTAAGCTTTCTCTTATATTTTCTATATATTCATCAGATAACTTAATTGATACTAAATCTGGCTCTGGAAAATATCTATAATCCTCAGCATCTTCTTTATCTCTCATAGTAAAAGTTCTTCCTGAAATGTCATCCCATCTTAATGTTTCCTGTGTTATTGTATTTCCAGCCTCAAGCTCTTCAATTTGTCTATTTGCTTCATACTCTATTTCTCTTACTATACTTCTAAAAGAATTCATATTTTTTGTTTCTGTTCTTGTTCCAAATTCTTTAGAACCTTTTTTTCTAACAGATACATTAACATCTGCTCTTAAAGAACCTTGTTCCATCTTACAATCAGAAACTTCAATATATTCAAATATTGATTTTATCTTTCTTAAATATTTTTCTGCTTCCTCACTACTCCTTAAATCTGGTTTTGAAACTATTTCAATTAAAGGAACTCCCGCTCTATTTAAATCTACAAAACTTCCTCTTCCATATTCATCATGATTTAATTTTCCTGCATCTTCTTCTATATGTATTCTTTCAATTCTTATTTTCTTTTCTCCATCTTCAGTATCTATTGTTACATATCCATCATAACAAAGCGGCTTATCAAATTGTGATATTTGATATGATTTTGGTAAATCTGGATAAAAATAATTTTTTCTATCATTTTTACTATTTTTCTCTATACTACAATTTGTAGCTAGCCCTGCTTTTACTGCATATTCAACAACTTTTTCATTTAATACTGGTAATGTTCCAGGCATTGCCATACAAATTGGACAGCAATGCGTATTAGGCTCTCCTCCAAATTCTGCTGAACATGAACAAAATATTTTTGTTTTTGTTGAAAGTTCACAGTGTACTTCTAGTCCAATTACTACTTCATAATCATCTCTTTCCATTAATCTTTACCTCCTTTAAAGCTTGGTTTATTTTCTCTAAAGTTTGTATTTTGTTCATAAGTATATGCTGCTCTAAATATAGCTTCTTCATTAAAAGATTTAGCTATTAGTTGAAATCCTATTGGCATTCCATTTTTATCTAATGAGCAAGGAATACTCATTCCTGGAAGTCCTGCTACATTTACAGGTACTGTACAAATATCTGCTAAATACATTTCTACTGGGTTACTTGCTTTTTCACCAATTTTAAATGCTGTTGTAGGTGATGTTGGTGTTAATAATAAATCGTATTTTTCAAATAACTTATTATAAGTTTCTTTTACAACTGTTCTAACTTTTTGAGCTTTTTTATAATAAGCATCGTAATATCCAGAAGAAAGCACATATGTTCCTAATATAATTCTTCTTTTTACCTCTTCTCCAAAACCTTCACTTCTAGAATTTTTATAAATATCTTTTAAATTATCAAATTTCTCTGATCTATATCCGTATCTGATTCCATCAAATCTTCCTAAGTTTGAACTTGCCTCTGCACAAGCTATAATATAATATGTTGATATTGCTTTATTTCCTAAATCTAAAGAACATTCTTCAACTGTTGCTCCCATTTCTTCATATTTTTTTGCAACTTCTAAAATAGCCTCTCTTACTTCGCTATTTACACCTTCACCTATATATTCCTTTGGAAGACCTATTTTCATTCCTTTTACATCATTTACTAAAAACTTTGTATAATCTTTTTCTCCTAAGTCCATTGATGTAGAATCTTTTTCATCATGACCTGCTATTAAATTTAAAAGCATTGCTGAATCTGTAACATCTTTCGTTAATGGTCCTATTTGGTCAAGTGATGATGCAAAAGCAACTAGTCCATATCTTGATACTAATCCATATGTTGGTTTTAATCCTACTACTCCACAAAGAGAAGCTGGCTGACGTATACTTCCTCCTGTATCACTTCCTAATGTCCAAGGAGCCATTTCAGCTGCTACTGCTGCCGCACTTCCTCCAGAACTTCCTCCTGGAACTTTATCTAAATCCCAAGGATTATGTGTTTTAAAAAATGCTGAATGCTCTGTTGAGCTTCCCATAGCAAACTCATCCATATTTAATTTTCCAAGACACACTAATTCTTCTTTATTTAATCTTTCTATAACACTTGCATCATATGGTGAAACAAAATTTTCTAACATTTTAGAACCACAAGTTGTTTTAGTTCCTGTTATACACATATTATCTTTTATACCTATTGGTATACCTGCAAATTTTCCTACTTTCTTTCCAGCTTTTCTATCTTCATCAATTTTTTTAGCTTTATTTATTGCATCTTCTTCTAAAATAGAAATATATGCCTTTACATCTCCATCTTTTTCTTTTATTCTATCAAAGTAACTTCTTATAATCTCTTCAGAAGTTACTTCACCTTTTTCCATTTTCTCTACAAGCTCATGAACTGTATATTCATAAAGTTTCATTCTATTTCTCCTCTCCTTTTGACCAATTAGGGACAGATGTTTTTGGACATTTTTGTCCACTTTTATACGTATGTTGTTTTTTCTAAACTCCCATATCAGTCAACTTCATATATAAATGTGGCCAAGAATATACTCTTGTTATTTTCTCATCTTCAAATCCTCTATTCATTCTTGAATCCATTAAATATGTTCTTATACCATTATCTGAAAGTATTTTACAATTTTTAAAAGTATCATCTATAAATACATCTATATTTTCTTGTTTAGATGCTACTAATTTATTTTCTGCATTTACAATTAATTTATCATATGGAATACTATTTTTTTGTATCCATTTTTTTGTTACTTCTCTAATATCAAATTTTTCTGAATCCCATCTAGCTGTTATTAATACTATCTTATGTCCTTGATTATGAAGTTTTTGTAAATACTCTATTGCCAATGTTTTAGGTTTTACTTCATTCATTATTCTCTCATAATATTCTTTTAAAAATTCAAAATCTTCATCATTTTCCCAACCATATAAATATCTAGTATAATATGCCTCATTACAACTACCATCTCTTAAAATAGGCTCTTTTTTTAAAACATCTATTATATATTTTTGTGAATAATTTATCATTACTTCATATGTATCTGTTATTGTATCATCTATATCTATTCCTATTATCATATAGTTTGTTCCTTCCTTCGCATATTAACATACGTTAACTTTTGGACATAAATGTCCAAAAACTACAGTCCCCAATTGGACATTTAATTTATTACTTTTGGTATTCTAAACATTCCTTCATCTTGACTTGGAGCATTTTGCAATAAAAGCTCTCTGTTTTCAAAGTTTACTACTTCATCTTTTCTTAATACGTTGCTTTTTTCATTTGCAACTATTGTTTCACTCATTCCATCTGTATTTATACTATTTATAATATTTGCAAATTCTAAAATCTCTTGCATATCATTTGTATATCTTTCAATTTCTTCATCAGAAAGATTTAAACTTGCAAGTTTAGCAATATGGATAATCTCTTCTTTACTTATAATTGCCATAACTTTATCTCCTTTCATATAATGTGTTATTATATAACAATTCCATTGAGATTACAAGCTTTATGCTCGCTTTAACTAAACTTTATATAAAATACAAAGCTAAAAAAATGATAAAGCTAAATAGCTTTATCACTTTTTTAAAACTTTAAATTGTTTTAATTCAACTTTTTTATCTATAAATTCAAAGATACTTTCTAACTCATTTGCTGCATATGGGAGTAGCATTATTGTAAATATAATTGTATAAAGTGATTTTGCTTCCCAAATTATTTGAAATAGAAATCCACCAAAGAAAATAAGTATTGGCAATATTTGCTTATATTCTATGTTTTTTATGTTTTTAATAAAATATATTGTTGCCATAGTATAAATAAGTTGTTGATATATTTTAAAATATAAATCAAATGCTTTATTTAATTTACCATCATGTTTATATAAACTCCATGTTATTTTATTCATTGGTCTATCATAATCTTCTATAGGATTATTTAACCATATTACTTGATGTGTTGGTTCTATCCATTGTGTTAAAATTTTTTCTTTAAAAAATTCTGCTGCTTCAATTGGATTTCTAAAAAAATAGTTTAATCTATCTAATACCCTTTTTCTTGCATCTTTTTTTGATGCTTCAATATCCCAATCATTTTCTTTAAATAGATATAAATTACTATCATCATACCAACCATTTGCTCTTACTGTATTATCATTTAATCCCATATTTATATGTAATATTCTTGGCATTCCAGTTGAAAGTTCATAACCTGATCTAATTTCATAAAAACTTTTTATGAAAAAATTTGACATGCATAGCAATAATATTGTTGCACAAATCCAAACTAAATTTTTTGCCCTTTTATGTACTATAGTATCTAATATAATTAATATTATTTCTGCAACTAAATATATTAGATAATTGGGTTTAAGCATATTAGCAATAACTATAAAAATACCTGAAGCTATTATATATTTGTTTTTACCCTCACTTATATATTTAAAAAGATAATTGATAATAATGCAAACATAAGTCCTGGAATATTACCATATATAAATGTTGATATAAATTCAAAATATAAATATCCTAATAATAGAATTAAAACTAATTTACTATTCTTTTCATTAGAAAATAATTGTTTAGTAATATGATAAATACAAACTGAAATAATAGACACAAAAATTGCATTTATCATTTGCATAAAATAAATACTATCATATATTGCAACTAATATTTCAAAAAACAATACACATCCTAGTTGAAATGGATAACACCAAAAATAATATCCTTTTTGTAAATCTAAAAAATTATTTTCTTTAAATATATGTGCTGCATTAGCTAATGCTAACTGATCATATCTAGGAAAATTTTTTAAAATTATAATACAAACTATTGAACATATAAAAATACTAGTAGCTACAATTATACAAATTTTTTTGTTAGACACTGTATAACTTATCTTACGAAAAATATATAAAAATAGTATTAATATCACTAATAAAACTATACTTAATAATAAATTATTGTTAAGTATTAGTACTCTTTCATTATCTTCTATTTGAAAAGGTTCTGTATGTAAATCTGCTGTATATAAAAATGAACTTATAGTAAGAAATAGTAAAATTACTATAACACAAAATACCAATGCATTAACTGAATACTTAATAAATTTCCCCATTTTACTTCCTCATTATTGCAAAAAAATCACTATTACTAGCGATTTTTTTGCTATTATATTTTATTTAACATTATCTATATAAATCATCTGATGACATTTGTTTTCCATAGCAATCTTTAAATTGTCCTAATGCTATAACTGCAAAATCATTTGCTACTAAAGCAAGCATTGTTATAAGACACATATATCCTATTGGTGCACAAGAAAGCACTGCTAATACTGATGCTATTGTTCCATACATCATTAAAAAACCTGATCCTATTTTTCCAGCATATAAACGATGTACTCCAAAAAATCCTAAAAACCAACATAGCATTAGTGCTGTAAATCTATTTTTTGTACTTACATTTAATTCTTCTTTATTTTCCATTTCTTTTGTTCTCCTTAATATATAATATTATATATTTATCTTAATATTAAATTACATTTTTTGTCAAGAATTTTAGATTATGTTACTTAAATGATATATTTGTTACATTAACTAAACTCTACCTCCATCTTCTCCTTTAAACTCTGTATTTCCTTTTTCACTGTTAGTGACTATTTCTCCATATATTAACATTAGTTTTACAATAATATCAAAAAAACTCCAGAAAAAATCTGAAGTTTCTTAGTTTAATATAAATAATTTTGTGGATTTACAGGTGAACCGCTTACTCTTATTTCTAAGTGTAAATGAGGTCCTGTTGAATTTCCTGTTGAACCTACAGCACCAATTGTGCTATTAGTATCTACTGCTTCTCCACTAGAAACATATATTGCACTACAATGTGCATAATATGACTGAATTCCATTTCCATGATCTATAATTATTAATTTACCATAAGATCCTTTATATCCAGCATAACTTACAGTTCCTGCAGAAATTGGTCTAATTCCTGTTCCTGAAGATGTTGCTATGTCCAGACCTGTATGTGCAGAAGATCTTGAACTTCCTCTTGCTCCAAATCTTGAAGTTATTGCTCCAGTAACAGGTATTGAAAGTGGCATTCCACTGATATTTCCTGTTGCAGCAACTCTTGTAGTTGTTTTTATACTTTTTGCCTTCCCTTTAGATTTTTTTGCTGCTTTTGCTGCTTCTTCAGCAGCTCTTTGTTCTTCTGCTTTTTTATTTTCATATTCTGTGACTTTAGCTATTTTAAATTCATTTAAAGTACTTAATACTTCATCATTAGAATTAAAATTAAATTCTGTTGAATATACATCAATTATACCTAATTTTAAATCTATTTCTTCTTTTAAATCTGATTTTAATTTATTAATTATGTCTTGTGCTTCTTCTTGAGTTGCAACAACAGCTTTTTGCTCTCCATCTATTGTAATTCCATAAGCTTTATATGTTGTTGTTGTCAAATCTTGAATTGCTAGTATAATTTGTTTATCTTCTGTTTCTTTATTTCTATCAATTAGTTTAAATTCATACTCTGGTAATTCATTTAGTTCTCTAAATGCAACATTTCCAGTAGTATCTTTTATATACTTTTCTACTTTTGCCTTTATAATATTTTCATTTTCTACAAATCCAATTGTCTCACCTGATATTGTGACTTCATATGCAGGTTTGTATTTAATACATACCACAGTTATAACTATAGCTGAACCAATTGTGACAAGTTTTAAGATTTTTACAGCTTCTTTTGTACAATATTTAATCCAATTTATTAAAATAAACTTCACTCTCCTTTTTAGCTATTTAAAAATCGTCACTAAATATTATTATACTATAAACAAAAAACGATTTCAAACTACTTAAAATGGTTTAAAACTTTTTTATTAGTCTTTATTAGACATTATCCTTTATCATTTCTCCATTTTTAAAACATTCCTTATTTCATATCGTTTTTTCTCTTTTTTTCTCGTTTTTACTATATGCTCGTTTTTTTTCTTTTTACTTAAAGTGGTTTTTTTAGTATATTTTTATATACATTTTTTATTATCTTTCCCAAAAAAATATAAAAAAATATACAAATTTTTTCCATTCATCCCATATTATATTTATATTCAAAAGTTTAAAATTATGCATCAAAAAACTTCAGAAAATTTTTCTGAAGTTTTAAGTTTATTCTATATACATATATTTTATTATCTATTCATATTTTTATCTTTTATTAAATATGCTTTTTCTATTCCTTTTTCAAAAGCTTTTGTTCGTCCATATT
>CANEMG010000028.1 GCA_947428535.1 uncultured Clostridium sp.
ATACTTCCTCTACTTTACTTCCTAGCACTACAACTTCAGTTCCATCTTCTATGTTAATTATTTGTTTTTTTATATTTTTAAGTAATATTTTTTCATCAAATGGTTTCAAAAATCTTGCATTTATTACAGTACATGTAACACCTAATTCTTTTAGAATATTAGATACTTCTACTGCTCTTGATACCATTTTTCCAATTGCTACAATTGTTATATCTTTACCTTTTTCTAACACTTCTGCTTTCCCATATTCAATTTTTTCAGAAGTTCCAAATGAAATATTCTCTGATCCACGTGGATATCTTAATAAAACTGGTTTTTGTAAATTAACTGAAAATTCTAACATTTCTTCTAATTCATTAAAATCTTTTGGTGCCATAATTGTAAAATTAGGTATTGTATTTGTAAATGACATATCTAATAATCCTTGATGTGTCTCTCCATCATTACCTACTATTCCAGCTCTATCTGCACAAATAACTACTGGTAAATTTTGAATAGCTACATCATGAACTAGTTGATCATATGCCCTTTGTATAAATGAAGAATAAAGTGGAACTACTGGTACTAACCCTGCTTTTGCCATTCCTGCAGCCATTCCAACCGCATGTTGTTCTGCTATTCCTACATCGAAAAATCTTTTAGGATATTTTTTTGCAAATTCTGTAAGACCTGTTCCATCTGCCATTGCTGCTGTTATTGCTACTACTTTTTTATTTTCTTTTGCTATTTTAACTAATTTATCTCCAAAAACTTTTGAATAGTCTTTTGAACTTTTCTCTAATTTTTCCCCTGTTTTTATATCAAATTTTGATGTGCTATGGTATTTATCAGGAGTTTCTTCTGCTGGTTTATATCCTTTACCTTTTTTAGTTAGAACATGAACTAAAATAGGTCCTTCTTGCTGTTTACAAATATTAAATATATCTTCTAATCCTTCTATATTATGCCCATCAACTGGTCCTAAATATCTAAAACCTATATCTTCAAAATACATTTTAGGTATAACTAATTGCTTTATTCCTCTTTTTCCTTTTTGAACTAGTCTTACAATTTTATCTCCTACAAATGGGATTTTACTTATTGTTCTTTTTCCTTTTATATTTACTTTAACATATGTACTCTTAGTTCTAAGCTTTGAAAGCATCATAGAAATTCCACCAACATTTTTAGATATACTCATTTCATTATCGTTTAGTATAACTATCATATTAGTATTACTACTTCCAACATCATTTAATGATTCTAGTGCCATTCCTCCTGTTAATGCTCCATCTCCGATAATTGCTAATATTTTATTATTTTCTCCTTTTATATCTCTTGCTCTTGCCATTCCAAGTGCAACTGATATAGATGTACTACTATGGCCTGTATTAAAATTATCATATATACTTTCATTTGTTTTAGGAAAACCTGCAATTCCATCCATTTTCCTTAATGAATCTAATTTATTTTTTCTACCTGTTAAAATTTTATGTACATATGTTTGATGTCCAACATCCCAAATTATTTTGTCTATAGGTGAATTAAAAACACTATGTAATGCTATTGTAAGTTCTACTACTCCTAAATTTGAAGCCAAATGTCCTCCGGTTTCAGATACTGTATCTAATATTTTTTCTCTAATTTCTTCTGCTAAAATATCTTTATCTTTTAATTTTAAGCTTTTCAAATCTTCTGGGTAATTAACTTTTTCTAAAATCATTTTATAAATCTCCTATAATCTTTAAACATTAGGATCATAAATTCCAATTTTAGTCATATAATTTATATATGCTTTATCTATTCTTGACCATGTATCAATTTCTTTATCTAAATCTTGGTAATTAAGAGGTTTGTCAGAAAATTCTTCATAACTTTTAATAATTTCATTTTTATATTTTTCTGGACATCTTCCTATTATTCTACCTATATCAGAGTATGGATTCCCAAATCCCCCAAATCCAAAATCAATAATAGCACTTATGTGATTATTATCATCTATTAAAATATTACTTGAATTTAAATCTCCGTGTACTAAACAATTATGATCTTTTTCTATAAATTTATTGTAATCCCAAAATTCCATATCCTTTTTATCTACATGAACATTTAATAGTTCATCTAGAAAATCTGTTAATTTTAATCCAATATTTTTTGTTTTAAAAATATTATCTGGATTAAATTTTAAATTATGTACTTGATACATAAATTTAGATATTTCTTTTGAAATATTCTGTACTTCATCTAATGATAAATCATCCATCACTTCTGCCAATGGTATTCCTTCTATTTTTTTGTGCATACTAAAAGGTCTATCATTATCAAATAATAAGTTTAATTCTACTGTCTTAAAATCAGTTTTGCCTGATATAAATTTTGCAAACTCATAATCTTTAACAATTGTTCTAATCCAAAAATCATCTCTTGGAAAACGAAAAAAATAATTTCCGTGAACCTGTTTCCACTTCATAAACTATATTAGTCCATCCTGTAGTTATATTATTTATTGAAATAATCTCTTCTTTTGGTAAAGCATTTTTTATTATTGTTTCAAAATCTTCATCTAATTCAAAATAACTTTTTTTCATATCTTGCACCTTTCTAAATTATGCTAATAGTATTGCTAATAATGAAGTTATTAGTGGAACTGTAATATTATCTGTTCCTTTTATTGAAACAGCTTCTACTATTGTCATTAAAATTGCTACTAATATTGATTTTATTGCTATATTTGTTGCTTCATTATATGTTAAAAATCCAGCTATTATAATTAAAGTTACTAAAAACATTGTAGCTGAACCTGCTAAAGTTTTCTTATTTTCTCTTATTTTATATTCAGGACTTTTTACAGTTTGTCCTATTACAGCAGCTAATCCATCTCCATATCCCATTACTGCTATTCCACAAAGCCCTACTAATGGATTTTTTAATGGTCCAAAAGTAACTATTGCTAGTATGCATAAACTTATTGCATAATACACAGTACCTAAACTCTCTTTATTTTCTTCCCCTTTGTTTCTTTCCATTACTTTTATTATATCCATTTTATATGAAGCATAATTTATAACTATAAACATTGCTGGAAGTATTGTAGCATAAAAAACATTATCAAAAAATACCATTGCTATAATCCACCAATTTGATAACATTATATGTATAAATTTCCTACTAGCTTCTTTTCCTGCTTTTTCAAATAATTTAGCTGAAGCTAAAATTATTGCTATAAATACTATAGAAACTAAAATTCCAAATACATTGTTCATTTTAAACTCCCCTTAAATGTTTCTTGTTCTAATTCATATAAATTATTATATCCTTTTTTTCAGTCCTCATTATATCAAAAAAGTGCTTATATACAAAGCACTTTTCAAAAAATTCACAAACTTTACACATTTATCTAAAGCTTATTTTAATATTTTAGCTAACTCTTCATGTCTTTTTATCTTTCCAGTAGTTGTTTTTATAAACTCTTCTTCTGGTACTAGTATTTCTCTTATATGTTTATATGGTGGCATTTTTTTATTTATTTCAGAAATCTTCTCTTTCATATATTTGTGTATATCATTTTCATTTATATACCCTATAATATCATTTATTGCTTCTTTATCATAAAGAATTTTTACACACACATCCAAATCATTATCTTTAGTTGGTTTTCCATATACCATGCATTCTTCAACTCCTGGTATATAATTAATTAAAATTTCTAATTCTTCTGGGAATATGTTCTTTCCATTTTTTTGTACTATAACATTTTTCTTTCTTCCTGTTATAAACAAATAGTTATTTTCCATATATCCTAAATCACCTGTATGGAACCATCCACCGCTTAAAGCCTCTTCTGTTGCCTCATTATTATTGTAATATCCATTCATTACTGCTGGACCTTTAGCTAATATTTCTCCTATTCCTTTTTCATCTGGATTTTCTATTTTTACTTCAAAAGATGGAAGCGGTGTTCCAACTGAACCTCTTTTTACATCATTATCATTTTCAACACTTATAACTGGTGATGTTTCTGTTAATCCATATCCTTGAACAATTTTAATTCCAAAATCATCAAAAGATTTTATAAGTTCTACATCCATTGCTGCAGCTCCACTTACTATTAATCTTACATTTCCACCTACAGCATTATGTATTTCACTAAATACTTTCTTTTTTAATTTTATATGTACTTTATCTAATACATTTGTAACTGTTTTCATTCTATTTACAAGCTTAGTTTTTCCTTGCTTATCTATATTCTTCAATATTCTTCTATGTATACTTTCTAATATCAATGGAACGCAAACTATAACTGTAGGTTTATATTCACATAAATTTTGAGCTATATATTTTAAACCATCGCAAAATGACATTGAACCACCTATATAAACAAGTACATTATTTATAAGTGCTTGAAATGCATGATGAAATGGTAATAATGCAAGCGTACTATCATCTGAAGAAAATTTTATTACTTTATTTAAATCCATAACATTTGCACAAATACTTTTTTGTGATAACATTACTGCTTTAGAAATTGATGTAGTTCCTGAAGTAAATAATAATATAGATGTTTTATCAGGATCTATTTTTGCATCTAAGTGTGTTCTATTACCATCATCTAATAATTTTTTTCCTTCTGCTATCAATTTTTTGTATGATAAAAATCCATCTTTGTCTTCATCAAAGTCAAAACAAATAAAATATTCTATATCAGATAATTTCTCATCTTTTATTTTTTTCATAACTTCTAAATATTTTTCTTCAAATACTATAGCTTTTGCTTCACTACGTTTTGCTAAAGAAATTATTTCATTATCTGGTAATGATTTATCTAAAGGAACTATTACTTTATCCCCTATTGTTGTAGCATAATATACTACATTCCACTCATATCTATTTTTAGAAATAAGTGCAACTCTTTCATTTTCAAGTCCCAAATTATTTAAAGCTGTACCAAAACAATCAATTTCCTGTTTAAATTCTTTATAAGTCATTACATCAATTTCAACTGTTTCATCTTTTTTATACATTCTTTTTTTGAATTTAAAAGCTGGTTTATCTCCATACAATTCTACTGTTTGATTTATTAAATCTTTTAAATCTCTTATTTCTCTTATATCATAATATTTTCCCATAGATCCTCCATCAATTACAAAATTTAACTACTATTATATTACTATTATACTACTATTTTATTTAAAATCAATTAGAACGATTAGTCAATTTTTGAATTATAATTTTTACAATCAAAATAAATAGAATTTTCTAACCATTTTTTATTTTCATCAATATTTTCTCTTACAATTGTTGCTTTTATAGGTACATTTTTTCTTTCATTATCAACTTGTCTATCTACTAAATTCATATATTTAGCAACACTTGCACCATATTTCTCACTACTATAAAAGTGAGTTGGTTTTTCACCCTCCATAATTTTAGTTAAATATTTCATTTGGATATTTACACTTTTCTCATCTAATCCATATTGTGATGGTGGATTATGGGCATATTTAATTTCTACATTTGGATACAATTTTTTTATCCAATTAGCTCTTTTTTCTGTCGGTATATCTATTACATCAGTATCATAAACTACAACAATCATTTTATCCATTTCTTTTAATGCTGTTTCTATTAAAAACTGATGTCCTTTATGTAAAGGAGCAAATTTTCCAATTGTAAATCCGATTTTTTCATTTTTTTTCTTATTCATATTTCTTCCTCATGTCCAGATAGGGATGCATGTTTTTGGACGTTTTTGTCCAATTGGGGACACTTGTTTATTTTAAAATTATATATTTAAGATTTTTTAAAACATACGTATATAATTGGACAAAAATGTCCAAAAACATGCGTCCCCAATTGGTCATTATTCATATCTTAGTGCATCTATTGGATTCATTTTTGAAGCTTTATTTGCTGGATAGTATCCGAAAAATACTCCTATTGACATAGAGAATATTAAAGATGTAACTATTCCTGATATTGAAGGCTTAGCTGGATATCCTAGTAAATTTGATGCCCCCATTCCTCCAATTACTCCTAATGCTACTCCTATCATTCCTCCAATTAGACATATTATCATTGCTTCTACTATAAACTGGGTTCTTATAGATGAATTTTTAGCTCCTAATGCCTTTCTTGTTCCTATTTCTCTAGTTCTTTCTGTAACTGAAACAAGCATTATATTCATAACTCCTATTCCTCCAACTATAAGTGCAATTCCCGCTACTATTGATATTGCAAGTGTTATTGTTGATAACATATCAGTAAGCATTGATACCATTGAATTCATTGTAAATGCCGATATTTCACAATTCCTATTTGTTCTATAATATGGGTCAAAAAAATTCTTAACTTTAGTAACTAGTTGATCTGAATTTACACCAACTTTTGCAATAATTTGTATATATTCAAATTTTATTTCTTGTTGTTTGAAAGCAGATGCTGATTTTAAAGGTATATACATATCTGTTGTTACATCATCTCCACTTCCCATTGGCATTCCCATCATATAATTCTCTTGATATTTATAAACACCAACTATTGTAACATTCCCAACTTTATCGCCTGCATCTACTGATACCTCTGTTCCTATTGCAGTATCAAAATCTCCTCCAAAAAGTTTATTTACAAATCTATCTGATACTATTGCTACTCTTTTTCCCTCTTCAAAATCATTTCCTGTTAACATATGTCCACCTAACATAGTTAATTCATTAGTAATAAAATATCCAGGAGTAACTCCATACAAATTAATATTTGCTGTATTATTACTATTTTGAACTTGACCATTACCAACAATATATTGCAAATTTATTGCGTGTATATCATTAGAATACTTATCACATAACTCTTTTACCATCTCACTAGTTATATAATCATCTTCTGATATCTCTGCTGAAGTTCCTAAGTTTCCAAATTTCGCTCCATCTATAACTTTAGATTCTTCATCACTACTTTCCTTAGGGCTTACAGTAACATACACATCATTAGCTCCCATTGATTGCATATTTTCTGATACAGAAAGTGTTAGAGAATCTCCAACTGTAACTATAGCAATAACTGATCCAATACCAATTATTATTCCTAGCATTGTAAGAAGTGCTCTCATTTTATTTGAAAGAAGGCTATTTATTGCTAAAATTATATTTTCAACTAATAACATTATTTATTGCCTCCTTTTTCTGTGTTTATTATATTTCCATCTTTTATTGAAATAATTCTATCTGTTTCTGCTGCCAATTCATTTGAATGAGTAATAAGTACAATCGTTTTCTTTTTTTCTTTATTTAATTTGTGAAATAAGTCCATAACTAATCTTCCTGTTTTAGAATCTAAAGCACCTGTTGGTTCATCTGCTAAAATAATTGCAGGATCATTGGCCATAGCCCTTGCTATAGCCACCCTTTGTTTTTGACCTCCTGACAATTCTTCTGGTAAATGTTTAGCTCTGTCTGACATTTCAACTAGTTCTAGAAGCTCTTTTGCTCTTTTTATTCTCTCATTTCTTTTAACTCCTGCATATAACATTGGTAATTCAACATTTTTTAATGCACTTGTTTTTGAAATTAGATTGTATGTTTGAAATACAAAACCTATTTTTTGATTTCTTATTTCAGAAAGCTTTGAATCATCTGCTTCTCCAACATTTATTCCATCTAATATATAATCACCTGATGTTGGTCTATCTAGTATTCCTATCATATTCATTAATGTTGATTTTCCTGAACCTGATGGTCCTACTATTGAAACAAATTCACCTTCTTTTACATCTAATGAAATTCCATGTAAGATTTCTAATTCGTTATGCTCTCCTATATAAAATTTTTTTACTATATTAGTTAATTTTATTATTGATTCCATTTAAAATCCCTTCTATACTCCTGCATCTGCTCCCATCATTTCTATTATGGTATCCATAGAATTATCAGCTTCTACTTCTGGCAGAATAACTTTCATTCCTTTTGTTAATTTATTTGAATTTATTTCAACATAATAAGAACTTTCAAATCCTGTTGTTACATCAAGTTCTTCTTTTTCTTGTGTTTGTTCATTTTTCAAAATTTCAATATACTTAGTTCCATCATCTCTTTGATGAATAGCCTCATATGGCACTGACCAAACATCATCTCTGCTATCTGTAATAATACTTAATTTAGCATTCATTCCTAAACGTAATCTATCATTTTGTGAATCTAAAGATATTTTTACTTTATATGTTGCATTAGTACTCGCTACTTGTGCAGCAGCTGTCATTCCTTGTGTCACACTATCTGTTGCAATTGCTGATACATATGTTATTCTTCCGCTTAATTCTTCATCTCTAGTTG
>CANEMG010000029.1 GCA_947428535.1 uncultured Clostridium sp.
AATTCCTCTAATGAATAATCCTCAAAGTCTATCTCATATCCTATTCTTGATTTTAATCCTGGATTTAAATCTCTAAATTTTCTCATTTCTTCTGTATATCCAGCAAATATTATTATTAACCTTCCTTGGTAATCTTCCATTGCTTTTAATAATGTTGCTACACATTCTGCTGAATAACTAGCATTTGTTCCACTATGTTCCATTATTGAATATGCTTCATCTATGAATAACACTCCATCTAATGCTGATTCTATTACAGCTTGAGTTTTCGGACCTGTTTGTCCTAAAAATTCTCCTATTAAATCTTGTGATTGTACTTCTACTAATTTATTATTTTTTACATATCCTAAATTATAATAAATTTCTGCAAGTAACCTTGCTACTGTTGTTTTTCCTGTTCCAGCATTTCCTTTAAATATCATATGCATATTAAAGTCTGGCACTCTATTTAATTTTTTATTTAATTCTATTACTGAAACAAAACCATCAATTGTCTCTTTAACTTTCTCAAGTCCTATTAAAGAATTTAAATCATCTAATATTTCACTTACACCACGTTGTTTATCTTTTTTAGTTTCATTAAATATGTCTATATCTTTATTTGTTATTACTTTCAGTTCATTATCATTTGTATAATTTGCTGCATGAGTTACTACTAATCTATCAAATAAATTCATAACAAATCTGGCATTTCCAAAATTTCTACCTATTTTATTTTTCATAATTATTTTTTCTACTTTAGAAATAACTCCTTCTTCTAATGTAAATTCATTTCCATTTGCTTCATCATTAAATATTTGAATTAATTCATTATTAGAAAAGTCAGGAAATTCTAATTCATACCCTATTCTTGACATCAACCCTTGATTAGCATTCATAAAGTCGTTCATTTCTTTTGTATATCCAGCAAATATTATAATTAGTCTATCTTTATATAAATCCATTGCTTTACATATTGTTGCAATACATTCTGCTGGATAATTAGAATTAGATCCTCCTTTACTTGCCATTATCGTATATGCTTCATCTATAAATAACACTCCATCTAATGCTGATTCTATTACAGCTTGGGTTTTTGGAGCAGTCTCTCCTAAATGTGTTCCTATTAAATTTTTGCTACTAACTTCTATTATTTTATTTTCACTTATAAATCCTAATTTATAAAATAATTCTGCAAGTAATCTTGCTACTGTTGTTTTTCCTGTTCCAGCATTTCCTTTAAATATCATATTTAAATTAGCAAATCCGAACTGTATCTATTTTTTTACTATATTCTAAATATTTCAAAAGTTCATTTACTTTATCTTTTACTTCGGTAATTCCTATTAAAGAATTTATATCATCCATAATTTCTTTAATTTCTCTTGTTGCTGTTGTTTTTGGTGCATCTTCCTTTTCAAATGAATTATTTACATCTAAAGTTTTAAATTTATCAAATATTATTTTATTACATAAATTAGATATATAAACACATTCATTTACAGTATTTGGATTATATGTATTTTCAATGTATGTAGTTAATTCATCTAAAAATGCATTATCTATTTTCATAATAGTTTCTAACTTTTGTACTACTTTATTTCTTATTTTTTCTACATCAAATCCATCAATATATATTTTTTTGTTTATAAGTGTACTTTCAATTGCAGGATGCTTTTCTGTTATATCTTTTAAAACTGCTTCATCTTCTATAAAAACTGTTATCGCTCTTGGATTACGCATACTAAATTTTTCAATTCCTGCTAAAAGTCCATCTACTCTATATTCATTTAAATTTTTAATTTTTCCTAAATTTTCAAAAATTATAAAATCATTTTTTGAATATAGTGCTTCTACTTGCATCATAATATCTGTAGAATCTTTTGACTTTCTTACAAGAATTTCTGCATCCGCCCATAATGTTGGTTTATTTCCAATATAATTAAATGTTCTTGCAAATTTGTTTATAATATTTACTACTTTATCTATTATTAGATTATTTTTAGTATATAAAGCTATATTAAAATGAATATAAGGCAAATCTTCATTAAAATAATAGTTTCTTATATATGTTAAAATTGCTATTATTTCTTCTTTTTCCTTTTCAGAACATTCTAATTCTTTAACAGAATGTACATATTGATTATAATAAGGAATTCTAAATTCACTCTCCTTAAAATTTCTCTTCTCTAAAAGCTTGTCTATTAATTCATTTTCTGACAAATTATTTTCTAAACATAAATATCTTAAATACACCGCAAGTTTAATTGGAGATCTATCAAAAATATATGAATAGTTTTCTCCTAATTCCTCTTCTATATTGTTTAAATTAAATTTTCCTTCGGTTCCTTTATTTTGATTAAAATATTCATTTAAATTATTAAAAAAAGAATTGTTTTTTACATCAAAATCTAATTGTTTGTATACTAAATCTATTTGTTCTTGCCTCTCAATACGAATACTATCTGATACTAAAAGCATTTCTGCTCCTAAAATATCCATAGAATTTTTTATGTATTTATTTACTTCATCTGCAATAACTCCAATAGTTTTAGATTCTGATGAAATTTCTCTTTTTTCTTCATCACATAACATTCTAAATATTTTTTTAGCATCAAAATTATTGTCTGCAATACATTTTTTAATATATGAAACTAATTTAAATGGACAAATACTACTATCTATATTACAATATGTACATTTTGATTTTAAATTCACTTCTAAATTGTTTAAATTCAATCTCCATGTATTTCTATATTCTGTTAATGTATATCCTATATATGTTAAAAATATTTTTTCTAATAAATCTTCTGAGTCATTAAAATTTTTAGCACATAATTTCAAATATGATAAATCTAATATATTAGTAGGTTTACTTATTTCTTTTCCATTTTCCATAACATTTTCATTTATCATTGAATATGTTAATAATTGTGTATTAAACACATATTTAGCTAAATTTATTTCTTCTTTACTAAATTTTTCTTTTAAAAATAATACAAATTTTTCTGTTTCGTCCATTTATACCTCTTTTCTAAAAATTATTTTGGATAGCTTCTACTATTCCTCTAATATAATTTTCTTTTTCTGATGTAATTATATTTAAATCATTTTTTATATATCCTAGTTCAATTTGATAAGATTCAATTCCTTGGTTTGTATCATAATATTCATTTTTAGAATACAATGTATTTCTTCCATCTACATATGCTCTAGTAGCTATTCCACCTACTTCTCTTATTGTATATAAATATGGTGTACTCTCTGTTATGTTATATGGTTCATATCCTTTTTTATTCGCTGTATTTATATATTCTTTCATTACTGATTTTGTAAAATTTCTAACATATACTCCATCTGCGTGTTTAAATGAATTATTATTTGAATAGTTTATATTAGAATACTCTTTTATTTTACTTGCCATATCTTTTGCAAAATCTAGATTAGATTTTGGTGGACAATAAATTTCTAATCCCTTTAAACCTTTTACACCATTATTAATATGAAAAGATATCATAAGTTTTGATTTACTTTCACAAGCAGTAGTAATTCTTCCATCTTTATCATACATATTTGTATCTGTATAATGTTCACTATTACTTTCATCTCTTGTTAATTTTACTTTATATCCTATTTCTTCTAATCTAGTTTTTAAAGTTTTTGCATAATCTAAAGTAACATCAGCTTCTGTTATAGAACCAGATCTTTCTCCTGTATCTTTTCCTCCATGACCTGCATCTATTACTATATCATATACATCCTCTGGTAAACTTACATCTTCTAAACTAATCTTTAAAATATTATATTTATTATTGTTATAATCTTTTTCTAAAAATTCAATTCTAGCTCTTTTATTTTTTTCTTCATCTGTTATTGTATAATAATCAATATTGCTATATTTTGAAGAATTAACAAATGAATAATATTTAGGATCTGCACTATTATTTAATTTAAGTCTAAGCAAAATATAATATTCTGATGTATTTAATTCATCTATTATAATTCCGGAATTTATTTCTACATCAGAAGAAAAAGTTAAATTATTTTCTTCAAAACTATAATTTACATTATATACATTTTCATAATCTGCTCCATCTGTTATTACTAATTTAGCACCTTCAAAATTATCTTTTTTTATATTGCTAATTTTTCCGTTTATATTAAAAGCCCTTCCATATGTATAAAACTCTGTAACATCAGCCGGATTGTCTTGTATCATATTTAAAATCTTAGCTTCTAATTCTCTTTTTTCTCGTTCAGGAATTTCTTTTTTTACTGTAATAGAAACTCCTAGAAAAATTCCTACAATCATAAGTATTAATACAACAGATTTAAAAACTTTATTTAACATATAATAACACCTGCATACTTATTTAGGTTTTTAGATACCTATAAACTATACTATTTTTCCTACTAAATCATAATCTCTAACTTCGATTATTTCACATTTTATAAAATCTCCTGGTCTTACTTTCCCATTGTTTTTTATAAATATCGTTCCATCTTCATTTGGAATGTCCATATAGCTTCTAGCACATATATATTTATTGTCATCTGAAAATCCATCTACTATAGCTTCATATGTATTTCCAATTTTTTCTTCAAGTTTAATTTTAGAAATTTGTTTTTCTAATTTCATTATTTTGTCAAGTCTTGATTGTTTTGTTTTATGATGTACTTGTTCTTTTATTTTAGCTGCTGGAGTACCATCTTCTTTCGAATATTTAAATACTCCTAACTTTTCAAATTTTGCTTCATTTACAAATTCATATAATTCAAAAAAATCTTCTTCTGTTTCTCCTGGAAATCCTACTATCATTGTTGTTCTTAAAATTACATTTGGTATTTCTTTTCTAATTTTTTGAATTGTATTTCTTATTGATGCACTATCGCTTTTTCTATTCATTCTTTTCAAAACTCTATCTGAAAAATGTTGTAATGGTATATCAAAATACTTGCATATTTTATCATTTCTTTTGACTACTTCTATAAGTTCATCTGTGATACTTTCTGGATAAGCATATAAAAATCTAATCCACCTAAATCCTTCTATTTTACATAGCTTATCAAGTAATTCTGCTAATCTTGGTTTTCCATACAAATCTATTCCATATTTAGTTGTGTCTTGTGCTATTACTATTAACTCTTTTATTCCATATTTAGCTAACTTTTCTGCTTCTTCTAAAATATCTTCCATTTTCCTACTTACGAATGGCCCTCTTATATATGGAATTGCACAATATGTACATCTATTACTACATCCTTCTGCTATTTTTAAATATGCTGTAGTATTTCCTGTCGATATAACTCTATTCATATAATCTAATGGATTTATTGATGTTGTTTCTTTTTTTATAACCTTAGATATTTTCTCCCACAAATTATCATATTCATCTATACTTAAAAACAAATCAACTTCTGGAATGGATTTTTCTAATTCGGTTTTATATCTTTGTACTAAACATCCCATTGCAATTAAATATTTACAATTTCCAGTTTTTTTATATTCCGCCATTTCTAATATACAATTAATTGCTTCTTCTTTTGCAGATTCAATAAATCCACAAGTATTTATAACTATTATTTCTGCTTCTTGTGGGTTATTTACTATTTCAAATTTTTCTTTTTTAAATAGTCCTATACACATTTCCGTGTCAACTAAATTTTTACTGCATCCGAAGTGATATAAATCCTACTTTCATTATACTTTATCTATTCCTTTTCTAAATTAATTATATATTTACAATTTGTTTTTTTACTCTTTTATCTATTCTATTGTATTATATATTATCTGCTGACTTTTTACAACAGAAATTATATCCTTTTCAAGTAATCTCTTAAAACTAAAAAAGAGTTTAGCTATATTACAAGTTAAACTCTTTCATTCATACAATATAAATTTATTCATCTTTTTTGCTATTAATATGTTTTCTAGTTAGTTCCATTAGATTTAATTTTGTAAATTCTTCTATTTGTATTTTTGATCTATCTTTTTTACTGTTTTTTATTATTTCATTTATTACAGCTTTTTTATTTTTCTCTTCATACATATCTATAAAGTCAATTATTATTATTCCACTTATATCTCTAAGTCTTATTTGTTTAGAAATTTCTTTAGCTGCTTCTAAATTAACTGCTGTAACAGTTTCTTCAACATCTTTTTTTCCTATAAATTTGCCACTATTAACATCTATAGCAACTAAAGCTTCTGTTTTATCTATAGTTATAAATGCACCGCTTTTAAGCCATATTTTATTTGTTTTTAAAGCTCTTAACTGTTTTTCTAAAGAATACTTTTCTAAAATACTATCATTAATTTCGATTTCTATATTTGTTCCTATTTCTTCTAAAATATTTCTTATAAGCTTCATATCTTTTTCATTCTGCAAAACTATCTTATCTAAATTACTATCCACTAAATCAATTACTGTTTTCTTTATAATTCCTCCTTTATCATATATTTTTTGTGGTATTTTATCTATGTTTATTTCTTTTATATTTTTCCAATTTTCTATAGATTTTAATATGTCTTCTTTTATCTCTTCTTCTGAATGACTTTCTGCAACTGTTCTAATTATAGCACCAGTTCCTTCTGGTAAGTATTTTTTTGCTATATTTTTTAAACGTTCTTTTTCTTTTTCATCTTCTATTTTTTGTGATACTGTTATAAATGTGGCATTTGGCATAAAAACTATAAATCTACTACTTAAACTAATATGTGTAGAAAGTCTAGGTCCTTTTTTATCTATCGCCTCTCTTTTTACTTCTACAATAATCGGATCTCCTGGCTTTATAAGTTCATTTATAGGCTTTTCTTCTTGATATTCTTGTTTTGTTATATCTATTTTAGGTAGTATATCTTTAGCATGAATAAATGCAGCTTTCTTTTCTCCAATATTAACAAATGCTGATTGAAGTCCTGTTAACACATTTTGAACTTTACCAACATAAATGTTTCCCTCAATAGATTTATTTTCTTCATCTTCTTCATATTTTTCAACTAATTCTTCATCTTCTACTAAGGCTATTACTTTTTTATTATTTGAGTTAAAAACAATTAATTCCTTCATTTATACATCTTTCTTTTTGTTAAATTTATTCATTGCTGAATCTACACTATTTTTTACTATTTCTATTACAGCTTCTTTAGCTATTTCTGTTCCATTTTCTAAAGTTTCAATTTCATTTTCTGGAACATAACCAATTACATATGAAATCATATCTATTTTTTCTTTTGGTTTTCCTATCCCTACTCTAACTCTACAAAAATTCTCTGTTTTTGTATGATTTATTACTGATTTCATTCCATTATGAGTTCCTGCTGAACCACTCTTTCTAATTCTTATATTTCCTGGTTCAACATCTATATCATCATATATAATAATAAGTTGTTCTAAGTTTATTTTATAAAAATTCATTGCTTCTATTACAGATTCGCCACTTAAATTCATATACGTTTGTGGCTTTAATAAAATAACTTTTTCTCCTTCTATTACCCCACTTCCATATAGTCCTTTAAATTTTGTTTTATTAACTTCTATACCATATTCTTTAGATATTTTATTTATAACATTAAATCCCATATTATGTCTTGTCTTTGAATATTCTTGTTCTGGATTTCCTAAACCTACTATTAAATACATAGCTTATATCTCCTTTAAACTCTGTATATTATAAAACAGAATTGCTAAAATTACAATATTATAGTTTTATATAATAATATTATTATAGCAATATAATTATTTTATAAAATTATAAATGAGTATAATCATTTAGCAATTCTATTTCGAATTTTTGAGTATCATTATTAAAAGATACAATGTTAAGTGATGTATTTTTTTGACTATATTCTTCTTTTAATTCTAAAAATGGTGTTCTACTTATTTGTCTTAAAAAAGCTTCTATAGCCACGCCATGTGAACAAATTAAAATATTTTTTCCTATATTATCATTTGCTATTTTAAGCATAATTTTATATACTCTTTCAGACACTTGTTCTATAGTTTCTTGCTCTGGTATTTCTATAATTTGATTTGTTTCAATGTGTAATTTCTTTATTTTTGGATTAACTTTATCTACTTCATCCCATTTCATTCCATCATAAATTCCAAAATACATTTCACATAAATTTTCTTCTTCCTTTATTTCTAAATTATTCAATTTAGCTAATTTTTCGATAGTTCTATAAGTTCTTTTTGAAGTACTAGAATATGCAAT
>CANEMG010000030.1 GCA_947428535.1 uncultured Clostridium sp.
ACTAATATAATAAAATCACTACTATCTGCTGCATCTCTACCTAAACCTTTATTTATTTCTATAGCTTTATCTCCTAATTCAACTATTCCAGGAGTTATTAATATTCTTTTTTTATGTTCGAAAGATTTTAAAACTTCTAGTGCCATTTTTGCACCTTTAATATTTGAATTATAAGCATCATCTATAATAATACTTCCATTTGGATTTTGTTTTAATTCTAATCTATGTGGAACAGGTCTAATATATTTGATACCCATTTTTATTTCTTCTTCTGTAAGTCCTAATTTGTCTGCAATAGCTATTGCCCCAACAATATTTAAGATATTTAAACTTCCAAGAAGTCTTGTTTTTACACTTATTTTATCTTTATTTGGTATTACAACATCAAATGAAGACCCTCTTTCTGTTATATTTAAATTTGTTGCATAATAATCAGCTTCACTTGACAAACCAAATTTAACCATATTTTTAGTAATTTTAGAATTTCTAATATTTTCATCTTCCCAATTTACAAATGCTATACCATCTTCTGGAAGACTATCTACTAACTCTAATTTTGTTTTTTTAACATTATCTAAAGATTTAAAAGTATCCAAATGTTGAGGCCCAACAGCTGTAAGAATTCCATAAGTTGGATTTACTATATCTGTAATTTCTTTTATATCTCCTACATATTTTGCACCCATTTCACATACAAATAATTGATGCATTGGTGTAAGTTTTTCATTTATCGTTCTTACAACACCCATTGTTGTGTTATAGCTTTCAGGTGTCATTAAAGTATTATATTTTTGAGAAAGTATTGTATTTACTACATATTTCGTACTTGTTTTACCATAGCTTCCAGTAATTCCAATCACTTTAAGTCCTGGTACTTCTTTTAATTTATTTTTAGCTTTATTGCAAAATCCTCTTCTTATGCTCTTTTCTACTGGTTTATTTATTAAACTAACAACATATACAAAAGTATAAGCAAATACTATACATATATTGGCAACTACAATTACATATCTATAATTTAATATATTTGCACAAGCTACTAGCACAGCAAACAAAATTAAATATGTAGTATACACTCTCTTTATTCTTGCTGTTACCACAAAAGCTTTCTTTTCTTTTTTCTTTTTAAATACAAATATTAAATATAACAAAGCAATTGCTTCTATCATTAATCCAATTTTATTTAATATTTCATTATTAATAAAAAACAATATTGTTGGAATCAATAGTGAGACTATCGCTCTTAAATTTAATACTTTATTTAAGTATCTTTTCATCCATACCGCATATCTATCTATATAGTAGTTTTCTAACTGTAAAATATGTAATCCGTGTCTTGTAACTCTATAGAAATACGCTAACATTAAAATTAAATTAAAATTTAATAATACCTTCTCCATTAGCTCTTCCCCTTTTTATTTATCATCTTTAAAAAATTCGTTTAATACACTATTTACATTATTTATGTTTTCTAAATAAGAAAAATGTGTTGCACCTGTATATTCAATTAATCCTGAGTCAGGTATTAATTTTTCCATTTTTCTTCCATCACTTATTGGAGTAGCTGTATCTAAACTTCCCCAAAACAATAGCGTTGGAACACTAATCTTTGGTAATAAATAACTTAAATCTTCATTTACTATTATTTTCATAGTTTCTTTTAGTACATTAGCTGATGATTTATAATCTTCTGAACCAACTTTATTACGCAATTTTTCTTTAAAAGCTTTTATCGATTTTGTATTTGGTAATAAATTTAAGAAAAATTTTCCTGTTTTATAAAAAGTTACTTTTAAATAATACTTTAAACTTCTCTTTTCTTTAATACCCGCACTATCAATTAAAACAACTTTTCTTGGCTTTACTATTCCTCTTCCAACTGCATTTATAATTATTCTTCCACCATTTGAATGACCTATTAAAATTGGATTTTCTATTTTCAATTTTTCAACAAACTCTTTTAAGAAATCTCCAAAATCATCAGTTTTTAAAGGATGTTCAGGTAAATCACTTTTTCCAAAACCAATAACATCAACTAAATATACTTTAAAGTTTTGGCTCAAGTTATTTGCTATAGGTCTCATTGTTTCTAATGTTGCAAGCCACCCATGCAATAAAATTACTGGATTGCCTTCACCTAAAACTTCGTAATATATATTACAGTCATTTATTTTAACTTGCAATTTTTCCTCCTCTATGTAATCCACAAAATGGTAACATCTTGTGGAATTTTCTCTACTATAATTTATTCAAATTACCAGTTTTTGTTACTGATATTATATTATAACAATATTGTTACAATTTCAAGACTATTAAGTTAAATAATTTGACCAATTGGGGACGCTTGTTTTTGGACATAAATGTCCACTTTTATACATATGTTGTTCAACATGTGTCCCCAATTGGTCAAAAACGTCCAAAAACAAGCGTCCCTGATTGGACATTAAATAGTTAAAGTTCCTCCTGGTGTTTCTAATATTACTAATATATCTTCTTCTTTTCCTGTTTCTACATTTATATAAACTAAAAATTCTCTTTCTCCAATTTTTCCTTTAAATTCATAACAAGGAATTTCTGTTTTCCACTCTGTAGGAATTATAGCCATATTTTCAGATACAATTTCTAGTTTATTATTTAGTTTAGCTTTTGCCTCTTCTATTGAAAGTTTAGGTTCTACATATTTTCTTTCTGTATGAGCATTTAAATATCCTGTTGTTTCTATTCCTAAAACTTCTCCATTATCTAAAGCAATTCTAACTTTTATTAAATCTGGATAAACAATTACTCCATTATCATTGTATGCATAATTTATAGTTACTACATTACTTTGTTTAACAAAATAAGTTTCCTTCATATTGTTAAAACCTTTATCAGCCAAATAACTTTTTCCTATTTCATTTGCTTCCTCTTGTGATAAATTTTCTGTATTTACTTCCCTATCTAAATCTGTTTCTACTATATGTCCACCTTTTTTAGAAATCATTATGCTATATTTTTCATCTCTATTTTTTAATTTCACAGAAAAATTATATGATGGTATATCTGCATTTTCTAAAAAAGTGTTAGAATCTATACTTTCAAATTCATCTCCAAAGAATTCTTTTGCTTTATTTCTTGCTTCTTCTTCACTAATATCATTTCCTGTTAATCCTAATTTTTCAGATTTATTAACATGATCTGAATATGCTCCATCATAAATCAATCCTTCATATTCATTTAAATTATCATCTATATTTGAAAAAACACTTACACTATCAACAGATTGTGCAAATTTTGAACCAGAATTTGTTTTTAAACTATCCCAATTTATTGTTCCATTATAAATTTCTTCTGATAATTGATTTAATGTATTTTCTAAATCAATACTATAATTGTACATTGTTTCAAGATTTTTAAAGTCATCATCACTTAAACCTTCACCATTTATATTTTTCTTAGATAGTGAATATGAATAATCACTTACTTGATTTAAAAATTTTGCAGTCTGTGACAATCCTTCATTATCTAAAGATACCCTTGACAAATAAACTATTGCTAAATTTGAATCTCTCCAAATTTGTGTCAAAGTTTGTGCTGAATGTTCTGGGCTTTTAGAAATCATCGCTTTTCCTAAATAATTTTCAACACTATTTACATAGTTTACTAAATTACTAAAGGCTTCTGTATAATTATTATTAGTAGCATTATTGTATTCTTCTCTTAATTTAAAAGCATAATATCCTGTTACAATAGTCAGTACTAATAAAACTGCAACACAAACCTTTAACCAATTTCTTTTATTTTCCATACTTTTTCCTCCATACTTTTTTCTTATTTTTTCCAAATCTAGATAAAATATACTAAATTTTAAAGTTAGTAGTTTTCATAAGTTTCTATAATGAAAATTTTTCTATGAAACACAATTTTAAAAAAATCTTAATTTGTGTTTTTTAGAAAATAATGGTATAATTTTTTTGAATTTGAAAGGAATTATAATATGAAAAAAATACTTATTTTTTATGGTTCATATGGTGGCGGTCATCTTTCAGCAGCCAAAACCATAAGTTCGTATTTAGAAAAAAATTATAAAGATGAGGTTGAAGTTCAAACTGTAGATTGTATAGAGTATATAAACAAATATATAAACAAGGTCTCAACAGAAGCATATAAAGAACTTGCTAAAAAAGCACCTTGGGCTTGGAAACATGTTTATAAAAATTCACAAACTGGAGCACTTTCACATATTAGTAATACTACAAATAAACTAATGTCACATAAATTAAATGCTCTTTTGCAAGAAATAAAACCAGATTTGATAATATCTACCCACCCATTTTCTAGTCAAATGTGTGCAATTTTAAAACAAAGAAAAAAAATAAATTGCAAAATTGCAACAATACTTACAGATTATCATATTCATGCCCAATGGCTAGTTTTATATAAATATATTGATTACTTTTTCGTTGCAAATGATCAAATGAAAATGGATATGATCTCAAAAGGTGTAAATGACCAAAGAATTTTTGTTACTGGTATACCTATTTCTGAAAAATTTTTAGTAAAATATGATAAAAATGAAATTTGCAAGGAATTTAATCTTTCTCCTGATAAAGAAACTCTTCTTTTCTTTGCTGGAGGAGAATTTGGACTTGGTAGAAATACTACTTACACAGTTTTAAAAATTTTGATAAAGCTTTTTAAAGATTTGCAAATAGTTGCTATTTCTGGAAAAAACAAACGCATGAATAAAAGATTTAATGAATTAGTATCATTTACTAAATCTGAAAATAGAGTTAAAATACTAGAATATACAAACAAAGTACCTGAGCTTATGAGTATTTCTTTAGGTGTTATTACTAAGGCTGGTGGTCTTACTTTAACAGAGGCTTTAGCATCAAATTTGCCTATTGCTATAATAAATCCTATTCCAGGTCAAGAAGAAGAAAACGCTGAATATCTAGTATACAATGGTGCTGCAACTTGGATTAAAAAAGGTGATAGTATTGTTAGAGTTTTAAAGTATATATCAAGAAATCGTGAAAAATTAGAAGAAATGAAATCTAAAACAAGGACTCTTGCAAAACCAAATTCTACATCTGATATATGTGAAATTCTTTTAAAAATCGGCAAATAGCATTTCTGCTACTGCCGATTTTTTTAGTGTTCTTAAAATGTAAAAAGAAATTTCTTTTCAGTAATGATTCTTTTCTCCTCACTCCTATACCGAAGTTTTACACAATCTTTACACGCTGGCAAAAATTTGTCTGGTGAAACTCTCGTACTTGTAGGCATAGTATATGAAATTCTAAGCTTTCTCTCAATTTCATCATATGTGAACCACCTTCTTATCAGGCCGCTTTTTAACCACATATATCCCCTTCTCACCAAAACATACCTTCCTGGCAGAGTCTCACAGAAAAATACTCTTATAAGTATCCCTCTGCATCTTCCTTTAACAACAGTTGTCGGTATGGCAGGATTAATAAATGAGCTTATGTCTATATTTTTACATCTCTCATTGAAAAGCTCTTCTCCTTCATCATAATTCACCTCTGTTGATGTATTGAACTCTGCTAATAAACTTACTACATTTCCCGGAATTTCTTTCCGACACATTAACACTTTAAACACCTCCAATAACTGTGCACTTCATGCGACACAACAATTATAGCACCTTTGTAATATTATGTCAATTTAAACAAAAGATCATAAACTTTTTATAAATAAATTAAAACTGGCAAGCAACTCTTACGAGTTGCTGCCAGCTTTCGTGTGATTCAAAACATGTAATAGAACTCCTGAAACATTTCCGCTTTTTTGACAAGTTCCAATTCTTCACCTTCTACCAGCACTATTTTAGCAACTCTCATATTCATTAATTCGTTACTGTTTATGTGCATAGAGATAAACTTTTTTCGCTTAAACTTACCAAAAATTTGGACATCTTCCCAGTAATATGAGAACACTCCCAATGTGTGCCCTTTACAAAAAATCTGTATCAACATTCCTCTTTTACTTAAGCAGTCTGCTGTTCTCTTGGCTGGGCTTATATACTCTTCTATTTGCCCCCTTATTATTTCTTTTGCAATCTGCTCAAATTTTTCCTTAGCTTCTTTGTTAGAGTCCAACATGTACATATTGTTGTAATCTCTTAAGAAAGACACTACATTTTCGGGAAGTTCTTGTGGTCTCCTCCGAAACATACTCACACCTCCTATCTTATTAGTGTTCACATTATACTATATTTTCAACGTTATGTCAACAATGCGTTCCTCTATACCTTTCTCTTTAAACACTAAAATATCCTACTCTAAAAGAATAGGATATTTTATATAAAATTATTTTCTCTTAATAATTTTACTTACAATAATAGTCATATCATCTTGAGCAACTCCATAACTATTATCTATTGCTTCAGCCAAAATTAAATCTGCTATTTTTTGTACATTATTTGTACTAACATTTTTTAAGAAATCTTCTATCCAATCAAAACCTTCATTACTTCTAGAATCTAGAACTCCATCACTACACATTACTAAAATATTTCCATCTTCTACATCTACTGTTTCTGCTTTTAGTTCTATATCATCAATCATTCCAACTGGTAAATTTTCTGATTCTATCTTTTTAATGTCTTTCTCATTTTTTATATAAGTAGTACAAGCAGCATTTTTTAAAATTTGTATTTTTCCAATAAATAAATCTAACACAGACATATCTAAAGTTGAATATCTTTTTGAACCACCCAAATAGTTTATTCTTGAATTTATCATCTTAACAGATTCTTCATTATCAAAACCTGCAACTAACATTTGTTTTACTAGTCTTAAGCTTAATTTACTATATTCTCTTGCCTTTTCTCCACTTCCCATTCCATCTGCAATTGCAAGCAAATATTTTCCATCAGCAAGTTTTATTTGAAGGCTACAATCTCCAGAAATTTCACTATTATCTTTAGTTATCCTAGCACTTCCAACCTGAAGAACAAATTTATCCTCACTAGCATAAACTTGATAATATTCTTCTTTTTCTTCATCATTTCTTTCTCTTTGTAATATTATTCTTGTACCAATACTTTTTGAAATAATGTCAGATATATTCATCATTACTTCTTTTTCTCTAACTCTGTTATCTTTATAATTAAATTTAAGTTCAATTATATATTTTTCATTTTTAAGCCTTTTAATCTGACAATTTTCAATATTTATATTTTTACTTTTCATTAAAAAAGCAATTTCTTTTTCTTTACTTGTGAATTCACTTTTAGGTTTAGTAACAATTTCTTCTGCACACTTGTCTATAACTTTTACAACACCTTTTATGTTTTCATTTATAGATTTCATAGTGCTTTTTCTTTCTTCTTCTTTTGCTCTATTTATTTGAAAAATTTTAAGTGTTCTATTTGCAATTTTTACAACTTCTTGCAAATCATTTTTTATATTAGAGTCTTGCATAATAACATAATTGTTGTGCTGTTTTAATATTTCTACTAAATCTTTATCTAAAAGGATTTCATTTTGAATTAACATATCACATATATCACTTGCTATGCCAGTATCTTCATTTGAAATTTCTTCATAAAACATATTTATTTTTATTTCTTCAAGATTATCTAAAAAATCTTGTACAAAACTTTCTCTTGTAGCAACTTCTTCTTTATTTGTAGTAGTCATTAATTCATTAAACATTTCTGAAAGGGTTTTTAGTTTTTGAGAAACTTCTTCATTTTTCTGCTCTAATCTTCTCTCTCCTTCATTATCTAATAATTTATCTTTTCCTATAAGATCTTCTATTTCTATTTTTATTCTATTTGGAACTAATAAAAGTCCTATTGAGGCAATAAATATTTCTCTGAAGTAAATTATCATTGTTGAAGCACCTCTAACCCAATATGTAAGAATTGCATTTCCAAGCAAAAATCCTATTATAACTCCTATTTTCCCAAATCTATTTAAAATACCTGATAGAATTCCTGAAATTGCAAACATCGAAATTTGCACAAAGCTTGTACCATCTATAAAACTAACAGCTAGTCCAATAGAAATACCAGAAACAGCCCCTATTAACATTCCATTTTTCCAGCCTAATACCATTATCATAAAAATAATTATTATGTTGCTGATATTTAAAGAAAATATATCTACATTGTTAAATGCCAAACTTGCAAGTGAAATAATAAGAACACTTGCTATTAATTCTTCAATTGTAAAAGCTT
>CANEMG010000031.1 GCA_947428535.1 uncultured Clostridium sp.
TTCTTCATCATATACAGCTAATTTTGGAGGTTTTATTCCCCAATTTCTTTCTAGAAAAGCATCAAATGCTTCAATATCTGTATCATTCATATTTTCTCTCATTCCTTTAATATTCTCATCAGAAATAGGATTTGTAAGAACATATGAATCATCTACGAATTCTAATATATTACGATATTTATATAATTCTCTGTTTGTTTGTTTTGTAAAATACACTGTTGCATTATCGAAAAATTTATCAAATTTTCCTTCTAATGTTGTTTCTTTTCTATGGTCAAATGTATACTCATTTTTCTCTTCTACTGGTATACATTCTGTTATTCTTTCTATGTAACGTCTACCTCTAAAGTCTTTTACTAAGTGAATATTAAAATTTAATACTTGTACAACCTGTTCTGCTGCTGTTTGTTCATCTTTAAATACACCTGTTCTTAACATTGAATTACGTAATGCAGTAACTAAGTTTGGAAATGTTTTAGCATGGTGAGTAAATAATGTAAATTTAGAAGCAACCTGTGCAGATTGAATCATCCATGATGCTACGGGATCTGTTGCAACCTCTCCGGATTATATTAACAGAACCATCAGTTTTTTTCTGAACATCCAAACAGTCTTGTCCAGAAATTGTTTCTGTTTCACGCATTGAAACTATATTTCTTGTTGGATATATTTTTCTTAAGTGAAGCTCGAATGCAGTTTCTGTAATACGAAGGTTCATTGTTTCGTATATATTTTCAATCATAGCCATAAGCATTGTTGTTTTTCCGGCAACCTTGCTCTCCTGTTAGTGCTATAATTCTTGCACCTTTTACAAGAAATTTTAATAATTCTATTGTTTCATCTTTTCCATCAAATCTAACTATTTGTTCTAGTGTAGCTCTCTTAACATCGAATTTTCTTACGAAGAATGCCCATGTTTCGCACATACTTGGTCTAACAACAACGACACGAGAACCATCTTTCATTTCATTGATTTTATAACCATTTGTGTCAGACAACTGACCTGGGTTATTATATTTATAAATATTTTGACATACTCTTTTTAATTCTGCTTCTGTACCAAATGATAAGAATGCAAGTCTTATAGACTTACCTTGGAAGAATATCCATATTGCATCACAGGCTCTTGGTATTTTTGATTCCATTGCTTGCTTTAAATACTCTCCATCAGTTTGTGCTACTTGGCTTAAAAAAGATTCTGGAAGACCTGATGTACCACCAGAAACACCATCTATATTCATATCTCTTATTTCATCTATACTACTAAAACCTTTATATTTTTGGTATATTCTTTGTACTACTATTTGTAATTTATCATCAAAATCTAAATGTATTTGTTCTTTTTCATATATGTCATCTATTTCTTCACTTGTTATAACATAACAAGGTTTTGATTCACCATCTACGAATTTTAATCTAGCTAAATCATATTTTTTTATGATTTCAGTTAATGCCTCATACGCAAAATTCTTCTTATATTCATGCATTAAGATATCAAATTTATCTTGTGCTGTAAGTAATGATGGTGTATCAAAAGATATTGCTTTTGATATATTTGTTTCATCTACACCATATTCTTTTGATAATAAATCATATATTAATTCTTTAACATACTTTTTATCATTAACATCACCATAAGTACATCCTTTTAATGCCTTTTTTAATTCATATTTTTTAGCTCTTCTTCTTTTTAATTCTTCTTCTGATAAACCAATATCATAAAGGTTTATTTTTGTAATTTCGTCTAGTCTTTGCTTAACAAACTTAATCATTTTTTCTAATGTGTAAGTTTTGTCATCAATCTCCATACCATCTACTAATTCATTTTTATTTTTTCTGATCATATGAACAATAGCAGCTATTGCGACAACTACTACAACGAACATTAAAGCAAGATTTGTTATATTCATTAAAGGCTCCTCCCTTTAAAACTTAGTATTTTCATTTTATACTTTGTATTTTAACTCTTCTAATTTTTTTATAATTTTTTGGCATGCATTTTCAACAGAATTTCTAAATATAGAATCTTTATCTGTTCCACTTGCTGATAATCTATTTTTTAAGAAATAATTTGCAACGCCTGCCTCAGATGCTATTCTTACAAAACTTGAATTATAAGGAATTGAAGGTATTTCCTTTCTTTCACCTATATATCTTGTAATGTTTTTTGCATTATATACTGCATCTTCATCAGCATTTGAAAGTAAAGGTATTATTTTATTTTTATCTAATATATCTTTATTTTCATCCAAATATGTTAAATATTCTTCTGCTTGCTTACGATTTTTAGTAAAGTTATAAACAACTAGATTAGATTCTGCAAGTAATAACTTTGTTGTTTCATATTTTAATGTTTTTTCCATATCGACAAAAACCATATCATAATATTTGTCAGCAGTTTTTACTAAATCATTATAATGTATTAGAACTTTAGTAAATTCTTCAGGTGATGTTGTTTTTAATCCACATAAAACATCTAGTCTATTATTAAAAACAACTCTTGTGTAATTTTTAACAATTTCTGGTGTTGTTTTGTTACTTGCTACTGCACTTAAAAGTCCTTCAGCTCCAGAAGATATATCCATTTTTCCTTTATTTAATATTTTTGCTACATCTTTTTTATCATTAACTGTCCAAAAACATCTTTCCATTGTGTCATCATCAAATGTAGCATCTATTAATAAAATTTTATAATTATGCTCTATAGCCATATGTGTTGCTATTGCAGTAACAGACAATGTCTGCCCTGTTTCTTTTTTGCTACCACTCCAAAAACCTATTATCGCCATTTTCTTCCTCCAGACTAATTTTTTTCTAACATTTTTCCAGCTTTTTTAATATCACCTTGTTTTGCTCCACTTATTTCTTGAGCAATATATAATATACCATCAATGTATTGGCTACTTAATCCTCTAACCTGAATTCTTTCAGATCTTTGATTTATAAATATAGCACTTTGATCTCCTATTTCAAAAGGAAAATATATTATATCTTCATTCCAGGTTATATTTAATCCTCTAGATAGATAATTTAAATATTGATCTTCTTCTAGTAACATATCTTTTGAAAAAAGTACTTTTTGAACTTGCGCTTGTTCTTTCATTTTTTTAAATACTTGTAAACCTCTTCTTAAACAATATATATCAAAAGAAGTAACAAAGAATTTTTTATCTCCCATTTTTAATTTAAAATTACAATATCCTTTGTATGAATCTATATTTACTAATACATAATCATAATCCATTTTTGTATTTTCATCTAATTCTGCATATTGTCTTATTTGTTCTAAATTTTCAAATCCTATTGCTATATCCACATTTTCAAAAGTTGTAATATACTGTTTTTCTGGTTTCATAGTAGGAACTATATATCTAGTTTTTTGTAGAGATGTTGCATCTATGACCAAAACTTTCTTACCTAAAAAAGTTAATATTTTTGCAACATAAATTATCATATCTGCTTTATCATAACTTCCTATAAAAGCAATTTTATCCATTAGTATTCAAACCTCCGTTTTTATCTTGAGTATCCAACATCTTCTGAACCTTCTAGAGATTCAACAAATTCTTCTCTTGCTGCTTGTATTTTTTCAATTTCGTTTGAGTTTCCAGCACTTACTAAAGCACCTTGATTTTCTATATCTTTTTGTAATTCAGGTTCAATATATGTTCTTCTTATATCTGTTGAATAATTAGTATATAATTTTTGTTTAGCTTCTTCTTTAATATTAGGATCTTTTTCTATTAATGCCAATGTCGCTGCACTTACATTATATGTAGGTATAGGTTTATCTTGTAATCCTGGTTCTATATACTGAATTGCATACAATTTTGATCCTGTAATAGTATAAGCTTCTACAATTGAGTTTGTTAGAACAAGTAATTCTTCTTCACTCAATTTCAACCATATTGATGTACTATTTGTTCCAAGTACTTTCTTTTTAGATAAAACTATAAAATCTTGTCCATTTGGCATAGATAGTCTAATATCTATGTAGTCTCCATTTAATAATTGTGATGGTAATACAATCATATTTAATTCTTGAATTCTTTCTGAATTTCCTGTTTGATCATCAGTTTCAGAAATCATATTTTTTGTTACTATTGTTCCTGATGGTACATCTATTTTCATTACCATTGATTTTTTTAGTTCGTTTCCATCTTCATCTATTTTTGTGATTATTTCTCCACTATTGTCTGTAAATTCAAAATCTGTTGCACTTATAACATCAGATGGATTTACAGTTGTCTGAACTGTTTGATTAGTAAAATCATCTATTGTTATTGATTGACCTGATTTTAAGTCTGATGTTGCAACTAAAACTTGTTTTTGCAATGCTTCTATTTTTTCTTTTGCCTCTTTTATTGATTTTATTTGAAATAATAGTATAAATACTACTACCGCCATTATAATTAATGCTACTAAAAACCCTACTAAAAATGAATTTCTAGCTCTTCTTTGCATCGGATTCATTGCCATGATAAGTTCCTCCCTTTATTTCCATTAAATTGTTTTATTCTACATTTTAAGATATTTTTTCTTATACCTTTTATCTTATTTTATAATAGTTACGCTGTAAAATCAATAAATTAAGTCATTGTAACACAAACTTATTTTTTCTGTAATCTTAATGTTATATTAATTTATTATAAATTTGTTTATTGCTTCTAAAACACCTTCTGAATTATTGTCAGCAACAATTACATCTGCAATTTCTTTCATCTTTGGATTACTATTTCCCATTACTACACCAAGGCCTGATGCTTCTATCATCTCTTTGTCATTAAAATTATCACCTATTGCCATTACTTCTTCTGGCTTTATATCAAGCTTGTCTAAAAGGTATTCGATTGCAGACCATTTATTAACATTTTCATTAGTAACTTCTGTATAATAATATTGTATGTCTACATCATTTGTTCCATCTTTTATTCTTTTTCTAGACATATATGCTACTTCTAATATATCTATTCCTTCTATCTCTTTTAATCTTCTCATAATACTATTAAATATGAATTTCGATTCATCACAAACAGTAATTTTTAAAAATTTGTCTTTTCCTGACTGTTTTATATATTCTTCTATATTTTGTACAATATTTATATGTGTTCTTTTTTCTTCAACTTTTTTTATATTTTCTTTATGATAAAACAAAATATTATAACTTAATGAACTCGCTATAACTTCATCTTCTGTATATACATTATAAAAAAAACTATTCTCTTCACACATTTTTGCAATTTTTAAAACTTGTTCTTTAGTTAAAAATCTATCATATAATATTTTTTGATTTTGTATATCAAAAACTGCTGCTCCATTACCAGAAATTAAATAGTTATCAACACCAAGTTCAACAGCTAAACTTTCTGTAGAACTAATCGGTCTTCCTGAGGACAGCACTATTTCTGTTCCTTTTTCCTTTGCTTTTTTTAATGCTTTTTTTGTGTTTTCAGAAACTTCTCCATAAGAGTTAAGCAATGTTCCATCTAAATCTATTGCTACCAATTTATACATAAATTTTCTCCTTTTATATTATATCCGTTTCCCATTATATCATTAAAACTTTTTTTGACAACATTATTTTCTTACTTTTAATTAATCAAGAAAATAATGTTGTCAGAAAAGTTTTATGAACATGTAAAAAGGCGAGAATTCTCCCGCCTTTTCTAATAGATTAAACCTTTTAACTTATTTGTTAGCCATTTGGTTTTCAGCTTGTTCTATTAATTTTTTAACCATGTTACCACCGATTTTACCAGCATCTCTAGCTGATATATTTCCGTTATAACCGTTTTTTAAATTAACTCCAACTTCACTAGCTACTTCATATTTGAATTTTTCTAATGAATCCATAGCTTCTGGAACTACGTTTTTATTACTTCTTGCCATTTCAATTCACCTCCGAAATTAAATAGTGTTTACTACTTTACTTTGTAAATTGCTTCACACTATTTTGTTTATGAAAAACACCAAATATATAAATATCTAATCATAAATTATTTAATAATAAATATTCAAATGATTAAATATTTTAAATAATTCAATGTATTTTCAATATATATAATGTGTAATTTCGAAATTTTTAAACAAGTAATTTCTGGAAAATTTGAAAATGACTTTTATGTAATTTCTAAGCTTCTGGTTCTACCAATCCATAGTTGTTTGAATCTTTTAATTTGAAAATTACATTTACTTTTCCTGTGTCTACATTTACGAAAGTATAAAAAATGTTTCCTTTTCTTTCATTTAATTTTAATTTTGCATCTTCAACTGATATTGGTTTTAATTCATATGATATTGATTTTATTACTTCATCTTCTACTGGTTTTTCTTCTTCAATTCCATTTATATTCATTTGTTTTATTGAAGAATCTTTCATCATTTTTTCTTTTTTGGCTTTAGTTTTTCTTATTTGTCCTTCTAATATATCTATATCTTTATCTATAGAAGCATATAAATCTTTATCTTCTGTAACTGCCTTATAAGATGTTCCTTTTGCTGAAACATACATCTCTGCTATTTCTGTAGTAGCATTTTCTTTTTTGATTGTAACTGTTACATCAATATTTTCTTCTCCAAAGTATTTTTCTATTCTTGTTAATTTTTTCTCTGCATAATCTTTAATAGCATCAGTTGCTTTTACTTCTTTTCCTGTTATTGTTATGTTCATAATAATCACTCCTTTTTGTTTATTTGTAAAATTATTATATAAATAAATACTTTAATTTGCAAGTTCTTTTTTATTTTAAAGACAAAAGAGGACCAATAAGCCCTCTCTTGTCTATAACTAACCTAATACTACCGCTGTCTTGTGAGATACTGCATCTTTAATCGCCGCAGTAATCAACGCATCCATCTCCGCATCGCCTGTATCTACTCTGCCTTCAAACCCCTTGCGAACATAAGCTTTTATATGTGATGGAAAATCAAGAATTTGTTCCTCAATAACGAACCATTCCAGATTATCGCCGGAATCTTTCCATGCCGATTTAACATCCTCCGCTTTCGCACACTCTTTGAATTCTGAAATAGATAATTTTTCATCAACAATTACCATTACTTCTGCCGCCATTCCTGCTTTTAAATCTTTATTAAGTTTTCCTGCGCTTGTTGCCATATCTCTTTTCCTCCTGTTCTTCATCATAAAATTATTTGTTGCTCACTTTCATTACTTCTCGGTTTAACCAGTCCATGTAAGGCTTTATTCATGGCATCATTCAAGAGAAAATCCTCTTCACAATCAGCTGTGCTTATATCTAACTTGCAATCTGCTGTCATCATAATAAATCTTTTTTCCTCTTTGTGGATATAAATCCACTGAGTACCATCCATCACTCTTTCTCCAGCCTTAACATATAATGCCATTCCATTTTTATTAGAAATCAAGCCTCCTGGTTCCTCCATTACTTTTTCATCTAAGCAGTCATACACCTCTACACCAATTCTATTCCGGTAATTTTGGTATTCTGCTAATTTTTTCATAGTCTTTCCCTCCATTTTATAATATTTTTTCTAAAAAGCTAGTTACTATTATTATACATCAATTTACATAACATTGCAAACATGATCAATATCATTCATTGAAATCTTAATTTTTAAATCAAAATAACTTCTCAAGCTTATATTCCTTTTCTAGCTTTTCATTTAAATATATATTTGATATAAGTTCTAATTCTTTTCTACAACTTTCTGAAAGTTCAAAAGAAAATATCTTTTTTGAATCTGCTTTTATTATATATATTATTGCATTTCTCGTAGCATCACTCATTTCTATACTACTTGTGTCTTGTTTTGCACATTCCCTACATTTAAATCCATTATCTTTTATACTAAAATAATTTAAATTCTCTTGCGATTTACAACAAACACATTCTCTTACATTTGGTGTAAAACCTAATATTTTAAGAATTCTAATTTTAAAAATAGAAGTTATAAATTCTAAATCTTTATCAGTTTCTGAAATCATATATAATGTATTCAAATATAATTTTAATGTATTAAAAGAATTCTGATTTTCTGTTGTTACATCATTTATTATTTTTGTTATGTATGAAGCATATGTTAGTTTATCCAAATCTGTTCTAATATTATAAAACAT
>CANEMG010000032.1 GCA_947428535.1 uncultured Clostridium sp.
TTCAGACAGTGAATTATCAAATTTATATAGAATTATAATATTTAGAGAAGGAGAAGCATATGCTCCAGCAATAGCTAAAGATAAATTCCAATTACCTAGAGAGAATTCAAAGACATATGATTTAAAATATAAAGTTAGAAAGATGGCTCTTGCAAAGAAATATAATTTAGAAGATATTTATAGAGAATTAAAGAAATTATTTATTTTAAAGAAAAATTATGAAATAGCTCCAACATCTGCAATACAAGAAAAGATTTTAGAAATTCAAAATTATGACTTATATGCAGATATGACAGTAGAAGAAGTTGAAAGTGCATTAGAACAAATTACTGTTACTACTGGATTGAGTCAAGCAGTGTTAAATGAAGATGCTACAAGTTTCTTATTAAATGGAGATAACGAATTAAGCAATGGTATATCATTACCATTCCCAACATTAACAGCAGTATTTAAAGGAATAAGAAAAGGTGAAACAATGACTTATGCTATGCCATCAAACTCTGGTAAGAGTAGATTTACAATAGACTTAGCTTGTCACATAGCATTTGTTCATAAGAAAAAAGTTTTGATTATTTCTAACGAAATGTCACAAGAAAAAATGAGATTGTGTATGATAACTACAATATTAAACAATCCAGAGATTCAAAAATTGCATAAACAAAAAATTCATAAAACAGAAGGTGAATTATTAGAATTAAAATTTAGAGCAGATGATAAGAAAAAAGTAAAATGTGATGAAGATGGATTTATCTTGAGAAAAGAAAATGAATCAGTAGAAGACTTTGTAAAAAGATTGGAAAAATATTCAAAAGAATTTAAACAAACATTAGCAGTAACAGAATGGTTAAATTCACAATTAAACAATTCAATATATTTTATTTATATTACAGAACATACAAATGATGACTTAAGAAAAGTTATAATGAACTATTATTATAAAGAAGCAATAGAATATATTTTCTATGATACATTAAAAGCAGATACTGATAATATAGGCAATGGGGATGAAATTAAGAAAACAGCAACAATACTTTCAAATCTAGCTCAAAAATTTAAAATTTGGATTGGATCATCAATGCAATTACTTGAAAGTAATACTTTACCAGTAAATTTAACAGTAAATGATATGTCAGCAAGTAGAACTGTAAAGGAAGTATTAGATACATTATGTTTGATAAAACAAATTAGTAGACAGTCATTGAAGAAATACGAATATGCAGAAACAGATCAATTTGAAAAATGTAAAAATATAAGAGTACCAAAAGATACAGATGTTAGATTTTATGCTTGTGTAGTAGATAAAAATAGAGCTGGTGCTAAACCAACATTATTATTTAAGTTAAATCTAGCATATAATGAATGGGAAGAACTTGGACATTTAAGATTAAAACAAACAGAAGTTGAAGAAGAATAAATTCAAAATAGTATAAAAAAGCCTTCTTTTGGAAATAATGTAAATAACATTATTTTCATAAGGAGGTTTTTATTTTGATAAATAGAGTAGAAATTGCAAATGTAAATACCTCTAAATTACAATTGTTAACATCAGAAGAAACGAAAGAATTATTTAAAAAAATGCACGAAGGTGATAAAGAAGCTAGAGAAAAACTAATAAATGGAAATTTAAGATTGGTTTTAAGTGTAATTCAGAGATTTTGTGGAAGAGGAGAAAACGCAGATGACCTCTTTCAAGTTGGATGTGTTGGTTTAATAAAAGCGATAGATAATTTTGATACGAGTTTGGACATTCAGCTTTCAACATATGGTGTACCTATGATAATTGGTGAAGTAAGAAGATATTTAAGGGATAATAATATGGTAAGAGTTAGTAGATCTATTAGAGATTTAGCTTATAAAGTTCTACAAGCTAAAGAAAAACTTACAAGAGAAAATGGAAAAGAACCAACTATTGATGAACTTGCCAAAGAATTAGAAGTAGAAAAAGAAGACATAGTGCTTAGCTTAGATGCAATACAAGACCCAGTATCTTTGCAAGAACCAGTTTATAATGATGGGACAGATAGTTTATCAATTATGGATCAGGTTAAAGATAAGAAAAATACTGATGAATTATGGGCTGAAAATATAACAATGAATGAAGCATTAAAAAAATTAAATGATAAAGAGAGAATGATAATTGATAAAAGATTTTTTATGGGTAGAACTCAAATGGAAGTAGCAGAAGAGATAGGAATATCACAAGCACAAGTATCTAGGCTTGAGAAAACAGCAATAGAACATATAAGAAGATTATATAAATAATAAAAATGTTGACAATTTTATTTGTCAACATTTTTATATTACTTAGATGAAGAATATTTTATACTATTTGTAATGGAAAATGATTTATCTTTAGAATAATTTTAGTAATCAACTAAAATTATATCAGTTCCAATTACTTTTATAGCATTCCAAGGAATTACAAGTTCATTACCAGTAGAAAAGAAACTAAAAAAACCAGTATTACCAGGCACAATTATATCTTTAATTGTGCCTGTTTTAAAATCAGCAGTTACATCTTGAACAAAACCTAAACGTTTAGCATCTTTTATATTTATAACTTCTTTATGTTTGAAATCTAATCCTTTTTTTGAATTCATAACAAAGCTCCTTTTTATTTAAACATATGACTTTAAAAATAAAAATATAACTATAATACTTGTATAATTTTACAATATTTGGAAATTATAAATTTAAAGTTACATACTTTAAATTTATGAATTATTAGGAGATAAGATATGCAAGTAAATAAAACCAATAATATTGTTTTTTTGAAAAACGTTGAATCCAATATAATTGATGAAGCAATTGTTATATTAAAAGATAATATTCAAATTGATAAGTTAAAAGAAAATGAAGAGAAAAGTGAAAACAAAAAAATAAATATTTTAAAAGAAGCGGAAGTAATTATTAATCATAAGTTAACAGAACAAAATGCAAAATTTGAAAAATATAAAGTAAAAAAATTAGAGAAGAAAAATAGAATTTTAAAAATTATTAATGCATTACTATTAATAGGGACTTTAGCTGTTCTCATTATAAAATAAAAAAAGATTTTATCATAAACCTTTCTTACATGAATATATTAAAAACATGTAAGAGAGGTGTATTTTTTTGGAAAGAATTTTAAATGAAGATGAAAAGATAAGAAAAGCAGAAGAAATATATTTCAGAAGAAATAATCAAAATATAGTATTAAGAGACAAATCAAATTCTAATATTAAAAAAAGTTTAAAAGATAAAATATTATTACAGTTACTTGTAATGTTTAATATAGCAGTAATAGTTTTTTGTGTACAAAATAAAAATTTTGTGTTTACAGAGCAGTTCTTAGGAGTATTGAATGAATATAATGTGAATTTGAAGGTAAAAGTAAATGAGTTTTTAGGAATAGAAACAAATATTAATGATAATGCAAATGATCAATCACCAGAAAATAATTCTGATGCCAATAGTGAGCAAGCGAAAGAAAATAATGAGGCATTAGTGCAAAATATAGAGCCAGTGACTGAAGAAATACCAAATTCAGATATAAGTAGTTCTGTAAGTGAAATGAATTTAGATATAGAAAATTTGAAAGCATATAGTTTTATAAAACCGATTGAAGGAGTAGTAACTTCTACTTTTGGATCAAGAACATCAGAAAATCAAAATGTGACAGGCTATCATACAGGAACAGATTTAGCAGCAGAACAAGGAACATATATAAAGGCTTCAATGGGTGGAATAGTTACACTTGTGTCAAATGAAGGAGACTATGGAAAACATATAAAAATAAGATGTAACAATGTAACTACATTATATGCACATTGCTCAAATATTTTTGTTAAAGAAGGACAAATTGTTGCTCAAGGACAAGATATAGGAGAAGTGGGAAGCACTGGAAACAGTACAGGGCCACACCTTCACTTTGAGATTAGAGTAGATGATAGATTTGTAGATCCATCAAGGATATTACAATTTTAGAGTATGAAATTGATCGTTTTAAGAATAGATTAGTATTTAATAAAAAGGAGAACTATGAGAATAGAAATTAATTTGAAAATAGTTTTAATATTACTTTTATTTTTTATTTTTGCTTTTTTTAGATAACTCTTTTTTAGTAGTAACATTTTCGGAAATTTCTTCATAAACTTCATTTATATCATTCATAGTTTTAGCATTACTTAAATTGAAAACAATGCTTTCAATATAGTCTAATTCTTTTTCAGCTTCTTTTTTTTGCTCAGATACAATAGCTAATGCATTTTTTAATTTATTATATTTTTTAAAATATTTTTGAATGTTTTTTTGAACAGATATACTTTTATCTAAAGGTATTGTTATAGTTTTATTTTCATTGTAATAATTTTCTACAGTAATTTCTGATATATTAGAATCTGGATTAAACTTGTAAAGATTAGCTGTTAATAATTCACCATATAATCTAAAAGTATCCATATGTTCGCATTCTTTTAATTTTGAATTTATATTTTCAAGTTTTTTGTAAACTTTTTTTAGTGATGCAGATACTATTTTCAATAAAGCATTTCTAGAGTTTATAAAAATAGAAGTATTTTCTTTGTTAGAGTAAAAATCATCTAAAAAGAAATTAACATGCAATGCAGATTTACTATAGTATTCATCATCATAATCATAGCTATCTGCCAAATTTAGAATTAAAGCATAATCTTTATTATCAATTAATTTACATGATACAGAAGATGTTCCCATATTTTTAATTAATTCATTTATATAATTGAATAATTTTTCTAAATCTGTATCTGAATAATTTGTATCTTCAATATTTAATAAATTTAGAACGCAGAATGTTTTACTAAATCCTATGAAAGTGTTTGTTAGTATTTTTACTAAAGAATTGTTTTCATCTTTTTTTATAATATCTATAAATTCATTTAAATTTTTTTCTAGAAAACTAGTTTTAGCTATGGGAGTAAATACATATTCGTGTGCTGGTAAAAGTTCTCTAACATTATTATCAAAATGCTTTAAAGTATCGATAATTATATTGTTTTCATTAGTTAAAATTATATTACTTTGTCTACTCATAACTTCAATAAATAGTTTTCTTACTACTAAATCATTTAAATCGTTATAACATTCGAATTGTATTTCAATAGTTCTTTCTAAATCGTAATTTGAAATATTTATAATTTTTCCACCAATTAAATATTTTCTAAGTAGCATACAATAATTATATGCATTTTGTGGATTTGGTTTAGAATGAGTTGTTAAACAAATTCTACAAAAATCAGGATTTGCACAAAGATTAAGGGTATAGTTTATTCCATTATTATAAAGACCTAATATAACTTCATTTTTAGTAGGTTCAAATACTTTATTAACTTTAGCTCCTATAATAGTATTTTTTAATTCTGTTACAACAGCTTTTGTAACAAATCCATCAAATGCCATAATTTGTCTCCTTTAATTCAAATTTACTAAATGATTTTATAGCTTTAATTCAAAAAAGTCAATTCTAAAAAATATATATGAAAATTAATTATTATTTTGTAGGTTTATAATTATTTGTAAATACTTAATGAATAAAGATTTAAATTACGTTCTTTGGCTCAATACAATATTTAAGAAATTCTAATTTGATTTTATGGCACCCTTCCATCAAAGGTGAACTCTTTCCATAAAATCAAAAAAGAATTTCTAAAACATTTCCAATTACATTCAGAACTTCATTTAAATCTTTATTGATTAAACATTTATTCATAATAAGTAAAATAAGTCTACAAAATAATAATTAATTTTCATGTAAAAACATACAAAAAAATAAAAGTATATGATATAATCTGTTTGAAAAAGAGAAAATAGTTTTAAATTTTATAGGAGGAAGCAATGGTAAAATTTAATTTTGAAAACTCAAGTTTAAAAGAAAAAGTAATTAATGAATATGATGAAGAGGTTATGAAAATACATGAAACTCTTCATGAAAAAGCAAATGATGAAGGTGAATTTTTAGGATGGATAGAACTTCCAACAAATTACGATAAAGAAGAATTTGAGAGAATAAAAAAAGCAGCTAAAAAAATACAAAAAGATTCTGATGTATTAGTTGTTATAGGAATAGGTGGATCTTATTTAGGAGCAAGAGCTGTTATAGATGCTTTAACACATAGTTTTTATAATGGAATGCCAGAAGAAAAAAGGAAGATGCCTCAAATAGTATATGCAGGTAATAATTTAAGTCCTGTATATATGAATGAATTATTAGATTTCATATCGGATAAAGATATATCAATAAATGTTATTTCAAAATCAGGAACAACTACAGAACCTGCAATAGCATTTAGAATTTTTAGAGAAGTATTGGAAACAAAATATGGTGTAGTAGAAGCAAGAAAAAGAATTTATGTTACAACTGATAAGAAAAAAGGAGCTTTAAAAACTTTAGCTGATGAAGAAAAATATGAAACTTTTGTAATACCAGATAATGTAGGTGGAAGATTTTCAGTTCTTACAGCAGTTGGATTATTACCAATAGCAACTAGTGGAATTGATATTGATAGATTGATGCAAGGTGCCAAAAATGCACAAGACAAATATTCTAATCCAAATTTAAAAGATAATGACTGTTATAAATATGCAGTAGCAAGAAATTTATTATATAGATCAGGAAAAACAATAGAAATATTAGCTAACTATGAGCCAAAACTTCATTATATGACAGAATGGTGGAAACAACTTTATGGAGAAAGCGAAGGAAAGGATTTAAAAGGAATATTCCCAGCAGGAGTTGATTTAACAACAGATTTACATTCTATGGGACAATACATTCAAGATGGAAGAAGAGATTTAATGGAAACAGTATTAAAAATAGGAACTAATTCTTCTGAAATTACAATTCAACCAGATGATCAAAATTTAGATGGATTAAATTACTTAGCAGGAAAAACTTTAGGATATGTAAATAATAAAGCAATGGAAGGAACTGTACTTGCGCATGTTACAGGAAATGTTCCAAACTTTATGGTAGAAATAGATGAATTAAATGAAGAAAATATAGGAGAGCTAATTTACTTTTTTGAAAAAGCTTGTGCAATTTCTGGTTCTATGTTAGGAGTAAATCCTTTTAATCAACCAGGTGTAGAAGAATATAAAAAGAATATGTTTAAATTATTAGAAAAACCAGGATATTAAAATTTAATTAAATAGAAATTATTGATTAGAACTAAGAGAATTTTTTTCTTAGTTCTTTTTTATATAGTAGGAAAGTGCTTTGTATTTCCAACTAAATAAAAGCTTCGCTAATTTTTGCACACGATTTTGTACAACAAAATCGGCGCATTGAACAAATATGTGGATGATTTAGTAAATTTTTGTATTTTGTAATTATCATATTATTCACTTTTATTCTAATTGAAATGCTTAAAACATGTAATGAATTTGTATTAAAAATGTAACTAAAAAAATCTGGAATTATTAGTGTAAATACGATAAGATTTAAATAGATATGTTATAAACGTAATAGGAGAAAACAAATGAGGAAGAAAACAAGCAACAAAAATATAGTAATATCAGTATTAATAATAATCTTGTTAGCATTAGGAATAGGTTATGCAGTATTTTCAGACACATTAACGATTTCAGGAACTGCAAGCGTTAATGGGACATTTGACTTAGAATTCCAAAATGCAGAGATAGTGAAAAATATAGGAGCAGATAAAGAGACAACAACAGCAGAGATATCAGCTGATAAAAATACATTAACAGTAAATGTAGAAGACTTAGCATATCCAGGAGCAGGAGTAGAGTTTTCGGTAGATATAGTAAATGTAGGAACAATGCCAGCAGAAGTACAAGCGGTAACACCGAATAATATAACAGGAAATGAAAAAATAAAGGTAACAGGACTGGATGGAATAAAAGTAAGTCATCCAAAAATAGAAGTAGGAGATAGATGCAATATACATTTTACAGTGGAGTGGCCAGCAGATAGTGGAGAAATATCAGAAAGTGAAAGCAGTATAAGTTTTGGATTACAAATAGAATATACACAAAGTACAGGAGAA
>CANEMG010000033.1 GCA_947428535.1 uncultured Clostridium sp.
AAAGGGATTGATAGAAAAATTAAAAACATTATGGATGTTGATATCCCAGCAGAAAAAGAAAATGTTAGAGATTATGGTAATAAAGCTAAAGATAAGGCAAAACAAAACAGACAAGATGATCAAAAAAATAAAAAGAATTCTAATCGTAGAAACAATAATAACAATGACTTTAATTCAGACAAATTAAATGATTTAAAAAGACAAAATAAATTATCTAATATGTTTAAAGAAGGAGATATGTTAGATTACTACGATTTAAGTACAGAAAGAGGAAGAAGAGCTAGAAAGAAAAATACAAAACAAGAAAATAGAACAAAACAAAAAATATTTAAATTAACAGAAATTACTATTCCTGAAACAATATCTGTAAAAGACTTAGCTACTGAAATGAAAATAACAAGTAGTGATGTTATAAAAAAATTATTAAATTTAGGAATAATGGCAACAATAAATAATGAATTAGATTTTGATACAGCATTTTTAATCGCACAAGAATATGGAATAACAGCTACAAAGAAAAATGTAGTAACAGATGAAGATATATTAATTGATGAAACAGAAGATAAAGCAGAAGACCTAAAACCAAGACCACCAGTTATAGTTGTAATGGGTCATGTTGACCATGGAAAAACATCACTTCTTGATGCAATAAGAAGTACAAATGTTATTGAAGGTGAGTCTGGAGGTATTACACAACATATCGGCGCTTATCAAGTAAAAATAAATGATAGAGATATAACATTTTTAGATACACCAGGTCATGAAGCTTTCACAAGTATGAGAGCTAGAGGAGCCATGATAACAGATATAGCAATTTTGGTTGTTGCTGCAAATGATGGTGTAATGCCTCAAACAGTTGAAGCAATTAATCATGCAAAAGCTGCAGAAATTCCAATTATAGTTGCAGTAAACAAAATGGATTTACCAGATGCAAACTTTGAAAAAGTACAACAAGAATTAATGAAATATGAATTAGTTCCAGAAGCTTGGGGTGGAGATACAATATATGTTCCAATTTCTGCTAAAAAAAGAGAAGGTATAGATAATCTTCTTGAAATGGTATTATTAGAAGCAGATGTATTAGAATTAAAAGCAAATCCAAATAAACAAGCTAAAGGAGCAGTTATAGAAGCTAGACTAGATAAAACAAGAGGACCAGTAGCAACAATGCTTGTACAAAGAGGTAAGTTAGATGTTGGAGATACAATTATAGTAGGTTCATCAATTGGTAGAATTAGAACAATGCAAAATGATAAAGGAAAAAAAGTTAAAATGGCAGGACCATCTACACCAGTTGAGATTACAGGTTTAACTTCTGTTCCAGAATCAGGAGATATTTTCTATGAAGTAAAAGATGAAAGAACAGCAAAACATTTAATTGAAAAGAGAAAATATGAAAAACATCAAAAAGAAATAAATGTAAATACAGTAGTTACACTTGATGATTTATTTAGTAAAATTGAAAGTGAAAACTTAAAACAATTAAACCTAATAGTAAAAGCAGATGTTCAAGGATCTGTAGAAGCATTAAAACAATCATTAGAAAAACTATCAAATGAAGAAGTTAGAGTAAAAGTAATCCATTCAAATGTAGGTGGAGTAACAGAATCAGATGTAACATTAGCAAGAGTTTCTGGAGCTATAATAATAGCATTTAACGTAAGACCAGAAGTTATAGCAAAAACAATTGCAGATAAAGAAGGAGTAGAAATAAATCAATATTCTGTAATTTATGATGCAATAAATGATGTAGAAGCTGCAATGAAAGGAATGTTAGATCCAGTATATAAAGAAGTAGTTATAGGAACAGCAGAAATAAGACAGACATTTAAAGTTTCTAATGTAGGAACAATAGCAGGATCTTATGTATTAACAGGAAAAGTAGCAAGAAATGCTGGAATAAGAGTAATTAGAGATAATATAGTAATACATGATGGAAAATTAGTGTCATTAAAAAGATTTAAAGATGATGTTAAAGAAGTTGATAAAGGATATGAATGTGGACTTCAAATTGATGGATTTAACGACATAAAAGAAGGAGATCAATTAGAAGTTTATGTTATGGAACAAGTAAAATAATGACTAATTGGGGATGCATGTTTTTGGACATTTTTGTCCAATTATGTGCGTATGTTAATTAATAAGTAAACTAACGTTGAAAAATGGACAAAAATGTCCAAAAACTAACGTCCCTAAATGGTCAAAGAAAGGAATATTTTATGGCTGGCAATAGTAGAATGAATAAAATAGATGAAGAATTAAGAAAGGAAATTAGTAGTATAATTTCTACTGAGCTAAAAAATCCTCATCTTACTGGGCTTATTAGTGTAACAAAAGTAAAAACTACACCAGATCTTAGATTTGCAAAAGTTTATATTAGTATGATAAATGAAAAAAGCAAAAAAGAAAATTTATCTATTTTAAAGCAATCTAGTGGATATATAAGAAGTGGTATAGCTAAAAAAATAAATTTAAGATATACACCAGAACTTATTTTTGAATTTGATGAGTCTTTAGAATATGGTTCTAGAATAGATGAAATATTAAAAGATATTACCAAAGACATTAAACATTAGTAAAGGGGAATAAAAATGACTTTAGATGAAATATTAGTTGAAATAAATAAATCTGAAAACATTGTTGTTATGGCACATGAATTACCTGATGGAGATGCAATAGGAAGTGCCTTAGCAATGTGCTTAGTAATAAGAAATATGGGAAAAAATGCTATAGTTTTGATGAAAGAAATTCCAGAAATATTTTCTTTTTTACCAGGAACAGAATATATAAAAACAGAACCAGAATTAAAACAATACGATTTAGCAATTTCAGTTGATTGCCCAAATAAAGAAAGATTAGATAAAGAGTATATTGAAGTTTATGAAGATTCAAAAGTAAAGGTACAATTCGATCATCATAACAAAAATAGTATGTTTGGAGATTATAATGTTGTAAATCATGTTTCTCCAGCAACTGCTCAAATTTTAGTATCAAGTTTTGAATATTTAAAAATTGAAATAACAAAGGATATAGCAATCTGTCTATTAACAGGAATAATTACAGATACAGGTGGATTTAAAAACTCAAATGTAACTGTAGAGTCTTTTGAATTTGCTTCTTGGTGTTTGGAAAAAGGAATAAATCTTCCTAAAATATATAAACAATCACTGCTTACAATGTCTAGAACAAAATTTGAAGCTGAGAAAATAGCAATGGATAGATTAGAATTTTTTGCTGATGGAAAAATTACTTTTACATATTTAACCAAAGCAGATAAGGAATCTATTGGAATTAAAGCAGGGGAACATGGAGGTATTGTTGAAATTGGAAAAAATATTGAAGGAGTAGAAGTTTCAATATTTTTATATGAAAAAGAATTAGGATATAAAGCTTCACTTCGTTCTAATGAATATGTAAATGTTTCAGATGTGGCCTCAGTATTTGGTGGTGGAGGTCACATTAAGGCAGCAGGTGCTACTTTAAAAATGTCTTTTGAAGAAGCTAAAAAGGCTATAATTTCAGAAGTTATGAAAAATTTAAAATAATAAAATATTTAATTAGGAGTCTAAGATTTTATTAAATGTATATTTATATAAAATTTTAGACTTTTTCTTAATATGGGCTACTTTTAGAAACTTATATAGTTGACATAAATTTGCAAAGGTGATATAATTTTAATACCTGCGTAGCAGAGAAATAGAAAGGGGTTTTTATAATGACAACAGGAAAAAAAGAAAGAAAACGGGAATTAAATGAGGAGGAGAAGCAGATAAAGGCTCGAAAAATTTTGCAGCGTTGTAACATAGAAAATTGGATGGATATATCTGAAGATGATTTTATGAATGTTACAGAGTTTATATGTGAACTCAGAGCTACAATTTTTTCAAACGGATTATATCCAAGAAAGCTAGCCATTGACACGCAAAAGCTTCACATAAAATCAATAAAAACGGGTTCGGAGGAGTATTCTAGAGAATTAGAAGAGAATTCAAAAGATATCGAAGATAAGCGTGCAGGGCTTAAAGAAGCAGAAAAAGAACTACAAGAGGCAGAAAAAAAGCTACAAGAAGCAGAAAAAAAGTTCCAGAGAGCAGAAGAAAAAGTTGCCGGAATTGAAGCCAAAATCAGCAAACTTGAGGACAAAGAAAGATGGATGAAGATAAATATGGCAGAAAATGATCAGCTTTTGAAGGATTCTATTGATATCCTTCAAAAAATGGATGATATAGTTTTATTTCATCAATCTGCTACATTATATCAGATACATAAATATCAATGCGAAAATATTTATGTAACAAAGAATGATGCAGCGGTGTTTTCGAGAATTGAGGATAGAACAGGAGGCGTTTTTTCTGTAGATGAAGTTCTTGATGCGGATGAGGCTGAACAGTTTGTGACAAAATTTCCTAGTGATTTCTTTTTTAGGTATTCAGAAGAAGAACGGGAATCAATTGTAAACTATTGTAATGTGCTTATTAATCTAATAATGGAAGAAGATGGAAGAAGAAAGATAATTCCAGCTTTTTGCAATAGTACAATTGCAGAAATTTTAAGACTTAACGGTCTTGAAAATTTTCGTGATTAGAATTGTCAACTAAAAAACCACGAAACCAGAAAGAGGGCGTTTGCGCCCTCTTTCGCTATTTTAAAATAAGACTTAAGTTTGAACTTGAATTCTAAAAAAAACAGATATATAATACTTAAAAAGACAGATGAGGAGAAATATAAAGTGATAGATATAGAAAAAGCAAAAAATGAATTTATGAAATATACATCCAAATATGATGTATCTAATCCAAATATAGATAGAAAGATATATCACTCATTAAGAGTAATGGAATATTGTAAAAACATAGCAAAATCATTAGATTTAAGTAAAGAACAAATGGATATAGCAGTTCTAATTGGATTGTTACATGATATAGCGAGATTTGAACAATATACATTGCATCAAACGTTTTCAGATTATAAAAGCGGATTTGATCATGGTGATATAGGAGTAGAAATTTTAGAAAAAGACCATTTTATTAGAAGATTTATAGAAGAAGATAAAAATGATGAAATAATAAAAGTGTCAATAAAGAATCATAACAAATTTAAAATAGAAGAAGGATTAGATGATATAGCACTTATGTATTCAAAAATTATAAGAGATGCAGACAAGCTAGATATATTTTATGAGGCAATAGAAATGTTTTGGAATACAGAAGAAGATATAAAAGAAATAGAATTAGGAACAGTATCAGAAGATTATTTAAATTATGTAAGAAAAGAAGAACCAATTTTAAGAGATGGAAAAAAACATACTAGGTTAGATGCAGTAATTTTTGTAATAACATTGATATTTGATTTAAACTTTAAATACTCTTTTAAATATATTCTAGAAAACAAAGTTATAGAGCAAATCCTAGAAAGATTTGAATATAAAAATGAAGAAGCAAAATCTCAAATAGAAGAAGTAAAAAGAGTAGCTATAAATTATTTGAAAAAGAATATTTAATTTTAATTTAAGGTAGAGGTAATATATTATGACATATGAAAGAAAAGTAAATTATTATGAAACAGATGCAATGAAAATAGTGCATCATTCTAATTATATACGTTTTTTAGAAGAAGCAAGATTATTTTTTATGGATAATATGGGGCTTCCATATTATAAAATGGAAGAAGAAGGAATAATGATACCAGTGCTCGGAGTTAATTGCACATATAAAAATCCATCAAGATTTAATGATATTCTAGAAATTGATGTAAAAATTAAAGAATATACAGGAGTAAAATTAATAATAGAATATAAAGTTATAAATAAAACAACATCACAAATATCTTTAATAGGCGAAACAAAACATTGTTTTACAGACAATAATTTAAAACCCATATCACTGAAAAAAGTTAAACCTGAAATGAATGAAATTTTTGAAAAAGAATTAGAACAAGCTAAATAGTGCTTGAATGGAATATAGAATGGAAGAAAAGTTAAATAAATTGTATTATGAATGTATAAATGAGCTAAAAAATATTAAAATAGATTTAAGCAATGAAAGACTAGTAGGGACAATAGATATAAAGCTATCAAAAAGAAACAATAAAAGATATGGATGTTGCAAGCAAGAAAATCCAGATGAAAAAACAGCATATTATGCAAGAAAAAGAAAATATTATACTACTTTTAATACTCATCATATTGAAATAAGCAAATGGGTTATGCTACTTAATGAAGATATAATAAAAAATACAATTGTACATGAACTTATACATTGCTTGCCAAACTGTAATAATCACGGAAAAGAATTTAAAAAGTATGCTAAAATTGTTAATGAAAAACTAGGATATAATATAGCAAGGCTTGGCAATAAAGAGGAAGATTATAGAAAGAGTGAATTAGAATATAAAGAAAAAGAATATAAATATAAAATAATTTGTACTAATTGCAAATATATTTATTATAGACAAAGATTAATAAAAAATTTTTTAAAGAAATACAGGTGTGGAAAGTGTAAAGGAAAATTAAGTTTAATGAATTATTAAATTATCATATAAAATCTTGAATGAAATTAATTTAAAGTGTATAATAAGCATAGTAAAAAAAGTTATAATTTAGGAGGAAATAATGAATAAAATAGTACCAATTACAGTATTAACGGGTTATTTGGGCTCAGGAAAAACTACTTTAATAAATCATATATTAACAAATCAAGAAGGATATAAAGTAGCTGTAATAGTAAATGATATTGGTGAAGTAAATATAGATGCAGAATTAATTCAAAAAGGAGGAATTGTAAAAGAAGAAGATAGCAATTTAGTTCCACTTAGTAATGGATGTATTTGTTGTACACTTAAAGTAGATTTGATGCAACAAATTGTGGATATAATAAAAACAGGAAAGTTTGATTATATATTAATAGAAGCAAGTGGTATTTGTGAACCTCTTCCAATAGCACAAACAATAACAATGCTTTCTGAACAAACTGAAGAATATGGACTACCTAAAATATGTAGATTAGATAATGTTGTAACAGTGGTAGATGCAGCTAGAATGGCATATGAATTTGGTTCAGGAGAAAATTTATTAAATGAAAATATAGATGAAGAAGATATAGAGAATCTATTAATACAACAAATAGAATTTTGCAATACTATTGTTTTAAATAAAGTTGATGAAGTATCAGAAGAGGAATTAAACAAAGTAAAAGCAGTTATAAAAGCATTACAACCAGTAGCAAAAATAATTGAAACAAATTATTCAAAAGTTGATGTAAAGGAAATAATTGATACAAATAGTTTTGACTTTGAGAAAGCTGCTACTTCAGCAGCATGGGTTAGAGAGTTAGAAAGAGATGACAACGAAGAAGACAATGATGAGGAAGAACATCATCACGAACATGAGAATCATGATCATAATGAAGAAGAACATCATCATGATCATCATCATGGACATCATCATCACCATAATCATGAAGAATGTGAAGCAGAAGAATACGGAATAGGAACTTTTGTATATGCTAGAAGAAAACCATTTAATAGAGAAAAGTTTGAACAATATGTTAATTTTAAATGGAGAAAAGAAATAATAAGATGTAAAGGAATACTTTGGTTTTCAGATGAATCAGAAATGTCTTATGTATTTGAACAAGCTGGAAATCAAATGCAAATTGGAGAAGCAGGACTTTGGGTAGCATCAGCACCAGAAAACGAAAAAGAACAAATACTTAAGGAAAATCCAGATATGATAAAAAACTGGGATGAAGAAGTTGGAGATAGAATAATAAAACTTGTTTTTATTGGTCAAAACTTAGAAAAGGATGAGATAAAAAAAGAATTAGATGAAATACTTGATTATAGAAAATAAAAATAAGAGTAAGGAGTACAATTTTGGAAGATAAAAAAGATAATACTGAGGAAGAAAATTTGATTACTAATATATTGAATAAT
>CANEMG010000034.1 GCA_947428535.1 uncultured Clostridium sp.
ACTATTAGAATTTTCCGCAATTCCTTTTAAATTAATGTTTGTTATTGGTTTGTTTGATGTATTTGTTAAAACAACATTATATCTTAAAATTTGTCCTTCATTAACTTCTTCATTCTCTTCTAAAGTTACACCTGCTCTTGTAACCTGTGTTCCTATAGTTAGTTCTGGTGTTTCTTCTACTACTTGGCAGTCTTCTAATTCAACAGCTTTTACTTCAGTTTCTAATCCTACTATTGAACTATCTGTCATTTCTTGACCATTTAGATTATAGTAAGTAGTAAATAAATTATAAGCTGTTTCATTATATCCAATATTTTCAGGTATATTTAAATTGTATGAAACTTGTACTTGTTCTCCAATTTTCATACTATTATTATTTAAAACAACTTTAAAACTTTTTATTTGTGAAAAATCAATAATTTGTTCTTCCCAACTACTAGAATTTCTATCTGGATTTTCCTCTGTTGAATAATATACTTTTCCAACTAATCCACTTAAAGAAACTCCTCCTGCTAGGGTTGTATTAAAAGTTGTATTCAAATTAACATTATCTTTTGTATTTCCTATTACTGGTATCTTTCCAATTATTTCAACATTAGAAATTTCATCATTATAGTTATTCATTATTACTGTTGATACTTTTGCTATCTGAGATTCAGCATTTACATTAATTTTTCCTACTGTTGTTTGATCATCATAACTTACTAAAATTTCTTTTTCTTTATTAAAATTTTCTAATTTTGTTTCTTTTAATATACCACTTCTTGAAACATAATTTACTTCTATATCTTCACTTACTTTTCCTTCTGCTTCATAAGCAATATTAGTTCCAACTTCATTTGTATATCTAAATTTTACTGATGATTTACCATTTGCTGTAATTTTATTTAAATTTAATTTAGCTGTAATTAATACTGTAGTTCCTTCGATTAATGTTCCTGGCTCATATTCGTTTTGTGTTCCTGCTAAAGCAACTTGTATTTCATTTAAATCTTGTTCATTTTTTACCACTTGCCAATTTGCTAATGATAAACCATTTTTATACATTAAATTTACACTTTTAATCTCTGCACTTTCTACTGCTGAAGGTAATTCTATTGAAATTAAAGGGTTTCTAAATAATTCATATTTTTCTTCATTTGTTTTTAATGTCGCTGTAAAAGTAACTTCATTTTCTTCTGTTGTAACAAAATCATTAGTATTCATTTCTAATGTCATTTTTGATTCTGTTTCCTCTAATGTTATATTATTTTGTGAAGTTATACTTTGTACTATTACTTCTTTTTCTTCAAAAACTTTCGCTACTTTGTTTGTAACTTCTGATTTTATACTTTTAAAAGATCTTACATAATCTCTTGAAAAAGTATCACTACTTTTAATTATCTTTTCGTTTTTGATATTTAAAGTTTCAGCGTTTTCAATATTTTTTATTCTAAAAGTTACTCTATCAACTTCTGTATTATAATAAAATACATATCTGTCATTTTTAATTTCTGAGCTTTGATTTATTTCTCCCAGTTTTTCTCCTAGTTGATTGTATATTTCTATACATCCATTTGTACCTAATACAGTGTCAAATTCTTTTACTGCTACTGATGTAGCTCTATATGCAGATAAATTTATTAAATCAATTTCACGATCATCTGTTACTATTTTATCTATATTATTTTCTACTATAATTTCATCTATAAAGTTAGAATCTTTTATTTCAATAACATCTGTTGTTGTGTAAGAAACTTCCTTTTTATTTTCTAATACAGTATTTGCATATAAATATCCTTTATATTTACTAGAAGTATCTGATATTACACTATAAGTAGCAAGAACATCTGTAGTTTCTTCTACTTCTTTATGTTCTTCAAAATTTCCAAGTATTTCATATCCAGAAATCTCTATTTTAACATCACCTGAAAGACCTATATCTGTTCCAGATATAGATTCTTCTGAGTATACTAAAACTAATCTTACTTCTTCATCATAATTATCAACTACTTCATTAATGTTTAAAATTCTTCTATTTGTTCCTTCTTCAAGGAAATTAATATTATCAGAAATTTCTTCTACTCTACACATATATGGCATTATTCCTGATATATTTGGAAGTTCAAAGTTTATATTTAAGTTATTAACATCATGACCTTTTGTATCAACATTAGCTTTAAAAGTTAAATCTACCAAAGTTCCTTTTCCGTTTTCATTATCAAATTTAACTAATTTGTTGATATTTAAATTTGTATTAACTGCTATCTCCTTAAATGATTCAATCTCTTCTGGTGTAAGTTCTTTTACCTCTTCAACTTCTTCATCACTTACATCAGCATCATTGTTCTCTTCTGAGTTGTTGTTCTCTGAATCTTCTCCTATTTCTTCTGACTTCTCAGATTCAGGTTCTTGTACATCTGGAATCACTTCATTTTCATTGTTTTCTTCAGCATTATTCTCTTTATCCGTATTTTCTTCATTTGGTGGTTCCTGCTCATCCTGATTATTTTCATTTTCTTGAATTTCATCAGTTCTTACATCACTTGTAAATTCTGAAGTCCATTCAACTTCTGTTGCTAAAGCAATATTTGTTACTTCACTTAGAATCATTATGTGATTAGATAATAAGCTAATTATAAAAGCTAGCACTAATATTCTCTTTAGCATAAAGTGTTTCATTTTTCCCCTTTTCATTTGACTCTCCTAACTTAACAAAATTATAGTATTTTATCTTTTTATACTTACTTATTTATTATAAAGTTTTTTAAAGTCTTTTCAATACCTATATTTTGCCAATTTATTTGATATCTTCTACTTACTATCGGAAGGTTATTTATTTGAATTTCACTTTTTTTATATCTTTTTGGTATCTTTTTGATTACAATTTTTACATTTTGGGGATTTTTTTTATGAAGCTCTTATAAGGCTTATTTACGTAAGAATACCTTCTTTCAGAAAAAAACATTCTTTATGTGATTTATAAAGCATTTATTTCTATATAAATAGACTTCTAATACATCAAATCTAATATTTTTATTATCTAATCCATATTTATAAATAAAATACTCACTAGATTTTATAATACGATTTTCCTTCTTTTTATTTATTGCTTCTCTAGGAATACCATATGTTTTAGAAGTTCTAGTTTTTACTTCTACAAAAACATATTCATCTTTATCTTTAGCTATTATGTCTATTTCCCCTCTATATGTAATAAAGTTTCTCTTTAAAATAGCATATCCCAAATATTCTAGATACTCAACAATTCTATCTTCACCAAATATACCTATTTTTCTGTTTTTAGATTTTTTTACCACTCTAATGCCTCCATTTCTAAAATACTTGCCTTTACTTTATATCTTCCATCAATATCTTGATATATAAGTTCTTCTAATTCCATATTAGCAATTACTTGTATAAGTTCTTTAAATTCTAAGTTCATTTCCACTAACAATTCATCTAAAAGCATTCCATTTTCTTTAATTAAATCATATATTTTCTTATATCTTATATCCACATATGTTTTCTTTTCTTTATCAGTTATGCACTTTTTATTAATAAATTGTGGAAATTTCTGAACAATATCTTCTATACTAGTAGTTAATATTGCTCCTTCTTTAATTAAATTATTTACTCCTATACCTAGATAACTATCTAACCTTCCTGGTAAAGCAAATACTTTTTTTCCTTGTTCCCTAGCATTTCTGGCAGTTATGCTTGTCCCACTTCTATATGCTGACTCTATTACTAAAATTCCTTCAGAAATAGCTGTGATAATTCTATTTCTCTTTGGAAAGTTTTCTTTTAGTGGTTTCATATCTTCTTCAAACTCTGTTATTATTAAACCATCATTTTTTGCTATATCATAAAACAGTTTAGTATTTTCTTTTGGGAAAATATTATTAAATCCACTTCCTAAAACTGCTATTGTTTTACCTCCATATTCTAATGCTGTTCTATGTGCAACAGTATCTGTTCCAAGTGCCATTCCACTAACTATTGGTATTCCTCTTAAAACTAATTCTTTTGTAAAGAACTTACAGTTTTTTATACCATACTCACTTACCTTTCTAGTTCCTACTATTGCAAATGAATCTTCTTTTAATAAATCTATATTACCAATTGCATATAGCTTTTTAGGTACACTTTTTATTTTCTTTAGTTTACTTGGAAAATCCTTTTTATCAATTATTTTATATTCCATAGTACTTCCTTTCTTTGAATTTTTTCTATTAGTTCTTACTTAATTTTGTCCAAACTTCTATATTGCATTGCTTCTAACATATGTTCTGTTTTGATTTGTTCTTCATTATTTAAGTCTGCTATTGTTCTTGCTACTTTTAAAACTTTAAAATACGATCTAGAAGTTAATTTCATCTTTTTAAAATATGAATTTAAAATTTCTTTCGTTTTAATATCCAATATACAATATTTTTCAATTAGTTTTGATGTTAATTCTGAATTTGAATATATAGAATAATTTTTATATCGTTTTTGTTGAATCTTTCTTGCTTTATTTACTCTATCTTGAATACTTTTTGATGTTTCGATATTAATATCATTTATATCTTCATAATTTACTGATGGAACATTTATATGCATATCAAATCTGTCTATCATTGGTCCACTTAGCTTTGATTTATATGCATTTCTTTGCCTCAAAGTACAAGTACATTCTTTTTCTCTACTTCCATAATAGCCACATGGACAAGGATTCATGCTTCCTATTAGCATAAAATTACAAGGATATGATATGTTTGTTCCTACTCTACTAATATTTATTTTTCTATCTTCCATTGGAATTCTTAATACTTCTAATGTTTTTCTATTAAATTCTAATAACTCATCTAAAAACAAAACTCCTAAATGTGCTAAACTGGCTTCTCCTGGTTTAGGAATTCTTCCACCTCCTACTAATGCAGTTTCTGTAATTGTATGGTGTGGATATCTAAATGGTCTTTTTGATATTAAACCTTCATCATTTAATATTCCAGATATACTATGTATTTTTGTAATTTCTAATGACTCTTCAAAAGTTAAGTCTGGTAATATAGTAGGTAATCTTTTTGCCATCATTGTTTTGCCAGAACCGTGGACTACCTATTAATAGGCAATTATGTCCTCCTGCTGCCGAAACTTCTAGTGCTCTTTTTACCATGTTCTGTCCTTTAACTTCTGAAAAATCAATAGTATTCATTTGCGTATATTTAAATAATTCTTTAATATCAACTATTTCTGGAGAAATACAACATTTCTTATTTAAATGATTTATAACTTCTATTAAATTATTTGCTCCTGTTACTTTTAGTCCTTTTACTATAGCAGCTTCTTTGGCATTTTCTTTTGGTAATATTATTTCGTTAATTCCGCGCTTTACTGCCTCAATACATATTGGTAAAATTCCATTTACTTTATTTAATTTACCATCTAACGAAAGCTCTCCTATAAAAATTACATTATCTAAGTTCTCTCTATTTACTATCTTCATAGAACTTAAGATTCCAATAGCAATAGCTAAATCAAGAGCAGAACCTGTTTTTCTTACGGATGCGGGTGATAGATTTATTATATACTTTCTACTAAGTAATTCTATTCCGCAGTTTTTAATAGCAGTTCTTACCCTTTCTTTTGACTCTTTAATATTTGTGTCTGGTAATCCTACTACATCATAGCAAGGCATTCCTGATGATATATCTGTCTCAACATTTATTAGAACACCATCTAATCCTTGCAAAACAATACTTTTTACAATAGATAAAATAGGCAATCTCTCCTTTCTTTTTATTATTTAATTTGATTTGTTTGAAAAATTTGGCGAAGGCCAATGAATTTTTGAAATAAATTTCATTTATAGTACTACGTTTTCTCTATTTTGTAAAGTACTTTTTAATTTTTTATTTAAATTTAGAACAAAAGTGGACAATATGATAATTACAAAATACAAAAATTTACTAAATTGTCCACGTATTTGTTCGATGCACCGATTTTGTTGTACAAAATTGTGTGCAAAAATTAGCGAAGCTTTTATTTAGTAGGAAATGCAGAGCGCTTTCCTACTAAATAAAAAAACAGTATAGACTAAACTATACTGCTTTAATATATTTTTTATTGATATATATGACATTCTAAATTTCTTCTACCAAATGTTATTGCTGAACCATGTGATCCCATATAAATATCTATTCTGTTATTTGATATTGCTCCACCTCTATCTTCAACAACAAACCATCCTCCATTTGGTTTATTTTCTAATGCTGGAATATAAATTACTGTTCCTATTGGATAACCACTTCCAGCTGCTACTGTATACCATTCTTTTGCTCTAGCTCCTGAACTTGTTATTCCATTTGTTTTTCCTGTACATCTCACACATGCACAATATGCTGATGTATTTAGTGTTGTAACTCTAGGTGTTTTTCCTGCTACACTAGCTTCTATAGTAGATGGTGAATAAGTAGCATTTCTATTACTTGATCTTGAAACAATTTTTGTAGATATTTGAATTATTTTATCTACTGGTTCTGTTATAACTGCTTCAGATATAACTGTTCTTTCTATTTCTTCTTCATCTTGATATTTAACTTTGTATTTAGTTTCTTTTAAACCGTTTTTTCCTTCTTGAATAACTGAATCTTTTGTTTCAGTTCCTTCTGTTGAAACATCTTTAGTTACTGTTTCATAAGGAATTTCTGTTTGCTCAACAATAATTTTTTCTGTTACTGTTACGTATTTTCCTAATAATTCTTCTGTTGTTACACTTTCAACTTCTTCTGCAATTACTTTCTTTTCTTCTGTTGCTTTAGCTATTGTAATAGTTTTTGTAAAATCAATTTTATCATCTTCTTTTGGATATACTGTTTCATCTGGTAAAACTATTATATGATTTTCTGATAATATATCAGATACTAAAACACTTGAAGTCATAACAGTTATTTCATAATCTTCTGGAAAAACTATTGTTACATAGTTTACATCAGATTTTGAGGCCTTAACTCCTATTGTTAATAAGCAAATTAAAACTATACTTATAAAAACGATTTTTCTAATTATCTTGATAGATAACTTTTCTTCTGTTTTCATAAATCACTCCTCAAACTTGCAAGGTTATTATACTATTAAATTATTTTTTTGTCAAACAAAATTACCTCAAATTCTCTAGGGCTTCTATTCTTTCAGCGATTCCTGGATGGGTTGAAAACAAGCTACTTTTACCAGATTTTCTCTTGTTTTTGAACGGTGTTATTATATACATATGAGCATTGCTATTGCTTGCTACATCTAGTTCTTCATCATCTGAACTAATTTTTTTCAAAGCCGAAATTAGTCCATCTGGATTCCTAGTAAACGACACTGCTGTTGCATCCGCCAAATACTCTCTCCTTCTAGAGATTGCCAATTGTATCAATTGTGTTACAATTGGTGATAGTATAAGAAATATACATCCTATTAACATAATTATTGCATTTCCACTATTGTTTTCATCATTATCGCTTCTTCTGCTTCTAAAAGATACTCTTAAAAATATATCAGATAGCATTATAACAAATCCAACCATTACACTGATTACTGCTGACAAACGTATATCGTAATTTTTAACATGTGCTAGTTCATGTGCAACTACACCTTCTAATTCATAATAATCTAATTTTTCTAATAACCCTTGCGTAACGCAAATTATAGCATTCTCTGGATTTCTTCCTGTTGCAAATGCATTTGGTTGCATAGAATCTACTACATATAATCTCGGTTTGGATGTGAGACCCGATGTTAACATTAAACCTTCTAAAATGTTTGTTAGCTTTAAGTCTTCTTCTTTAGTAGCTGGTCTAGCTCTTACAGATGCAAGAACTACTTTATCACAATTATAGTATGTTGCTATAGTAGATATTATTGAAAATATCAATGCTATTACTATAGCATATTCACCAAAATCAAAAG
>CANEMG010000035.1 GCA_947428535.1 uncultured Clostridium sp.
TCATCATTAGATATAGGAAATACAATTTCTTTTAAAGTATATTTAAAAGCAGGTTGATTATGTTCAAAAAAATATTTTGAAAATGAAGAAAACTATAAGAATGAAGAATCTGATGATTTAGGAGCATTAATTACAGATAGATTAGAAAAAGATATTATAGAACCAGTAGTAAAAGTAACAGCAGATGATTTAGGAGGAATATTAGAGAGTAAAGCACAGATAGAATTAGTTGAAGCAGAGATAGCTGTTTCTGAGCAATTATCAGCAACTAATGTTATTGAAAATGCAGGTAATAAAATAGATATTTATATTTTTATAGATAATCTAAATAGTAAAAAAAGCATTAATAATGTAGTTGTAACTAAAGAATTACCAAAAGAATTTAAATTATTATATGCTACAGAAGGTTATGAATATGATGAAGAATCTAGAGTTATAACATGGAATTTAGAAAAGATTGAAAAAAGAAATAAGAAGATATTGCAAATAACTGCAGAAATCAATGAACTAGATGAAAACATAAGTAAAGCGAGAATAGAAACTTTTTCTAATATTAAAGCAGAAGGAACAGATTTATATACTACAAATACAGTATTTGTAGATGTAGCTAAACCAATATTAGTAATTACTCAAACAAGTAGTAATATAGATACTTACATTAAAGAAGGAGAAACTTTAAAGTATACTTATTTAGTAAAAAATGAAGGAGAAGTATTCGCTACAAGTGTAAATTTATCTAATGTAGTACCAGATGGAATAAGTGTGACTAATGTAGACTATACATTAGATGGAATAGAAACAAATAGAGCTGGTGTAACAAATGATAAAATAAATATAACTGCAGATATATCACCAGGTGCAGAGATGATAGTTAATTTAGAAGCAGTAGCTTTAAATCTAAATGGTGCTAATGAAAAATCAGTAACTAATTATGCAACTATATCTTCAAAAGAAATAAAAGAATTTCCTAGTAATTCAATAACACATATTATAGAAGCTTCTGATAATCAAAGAAATGATGAAGATGATAGCGATCCATATATATTACCAGAAGATAATATATCAAGAACATATAAAATATCTGGATTAGCTTGGTTTGATAGCAATCAAGATGGAATGAGAAACAATAATGAAGAATTACTAAGTGGAATAACAGCTAAATTAGTAGATACTACATCAGGAGTTATTCAAAAAACAGTAACTACTGATTCAAATGGAGAATATGTATTTTCAGGTGTAGAAAATGGAACTTATTTAGTAATATTTGAGTACGATATAAGCAAATATACAGTTACAACATATCAAAAAGATGGAATTGTAAGTAATGTAAATTCAGATGCACTTTTAACAACGATAAATCAAGATGGAAAGAGTATAGAAAGTGCAGTAACAGATAGCATAAAAGTTGATGGTGGAAGTGTTGGTAATATAGATATTGGTTTAGTACTATTAAATAAATTTGATTTAAAACTAGATAAAACAATATCAAAAGTTATGATACAAACTTCTAAAGAAACAACAACTGAAAATTATGATAATGTAAGTTTAGCAAAAGCAGATATAGGTGCTAAATATTTATCAGGAGCTACAGTATATGTAGAATATGCAATAACAGTATCTAATGTGGGAGATATAGCAGGATATGCTAAAAAGATAATAGATTATCTTCCAAAAGGAATGAATTTTAATTCATCATTAGAATCAAATTCAGATTGGTACACAGGAACAGATGGAAACTTATATAGTGAAAAATTATCTAATAAAGAGTTAAAATCAGGACAATCTGAAACACTTAAACTGGTATTAACAAAACAAATGACAGAAGAAAATACAGGAATAGTAAACAATTTAGCAGAAATATATGAAGATTATAATACACATGGAATTGCAGACCAAAATTCAACTCCAGGAAATAAAGTACAAAATGAAAATGATATGGGTTCAGCAGATTTAATTATATCAGTAAAAACTGGTGAAATGTTTATATATATTTCGATAATAATAACAACAATTTTATTAGGAAGTATAGCAATATTTATAAGTTATAATAAAATTGTATCAAACAAAAGAAAGTGGGTGATGTAGTATGGATAAAAAAGTGATTAACAGAATTTTAATAATATCTATAATAATAATTTCTATACTAGGAATTGCCTATAAAGTATTTGCTTTCAAATATTTTGATTCTGCAAGTAAAGAATACTATTCAGAACCACCATGGGTTCCTATAGCAGATGAAGCAGGAACGAATGGGGTAGTTCAGGAAATAGGAGGAAACTCAAAAAATGCCCAAGAAAAACACGATACTGGATCACTAGCCGTTGGTGTTAGTTCTGGTGGTGGCGGAGGTTCTAGCGGATATAGTGGAAGTTGGAGTAGCAAAATCAATTTTGCATTAGACAAAGAAATAAAATCTACACCTAGTGATTATACTACACGTTCAGTAGAAGGAATGGACAATATAATATGGTATGAAGATTTATGTAATATATCAAAAGTATTATGCTCAGCTAAAGGAGAGCCGCTTACTGGACAAAGCCAATATGTTCGTGATGATCAAGCAGATGGAAATTATTGGGTACATGATGTTGACCCATCTATTTCTCCTAGAACAATTACAACATATAATTTAAAAGAATCTCAAGCTGCGATAAAAAGTATTGCTAGTGGTGATGTTAAGTCAGAAGAATACCAAAAGTTTTATAGAACACCATGTGAATATAGTAAAGTTTCAAAGAAATGTACACCAGCAGAAGCATATGTTCTTTCAGAAGCAGATTTGATAGGTGGAAATACAGAAAAAACACCTCTACAGATTGCATGGTGGGGACTTCAAGGTAGAGATGGAGGAAATGGGTTAAGTCGTGAAGCTAAAGAGTTTGAAAATTATGTATATGGTGCACCTCAAGGTGGAAAAACAACAGTTACAAGTGCAGCAGGTATTGAACATTCTGGAGCATTTCCAATAAAATATGAACCTGAATTTGCTAAAACTTCATCAGATGTTACAGTTAGTTTTGATGAAAAAGAACAAAAATTTATAATTGGACCATACAAAATTAATTACTACCAAGTTGCAAAATTTGCTTTTATGAATAAATTTGAAGTATTTTTAAATGATTCGAAAGAACCTATAGATAAAAATGAATATGAAATTGCGGTGTCATCAGGAGGAACAATATCACCAATAAATAGAATGCCAAATAATGGTGAAGAATTTTATATTGTATTAAATTATGATGAAAATTTTAGAGAAATAACTAATATAAAAGCACATTTTCAATATATGAATGCTAATGGTAGTTATGACTATTATACTGGTCAATATACAAAAGTGTATGTTGAAGGAAATATATTTGGTGAATTTGATAGAGCACTTTATGAAAGAATAGAATATGCAAAAAAAAGAATAACCGACTTATTTAAAGGTCCACCAAGAAGAGCGTTAGCAAATACTTGGAAAAATGATTATAAAATGACATGGACAATTGGATTTACTAACGCAGACGATTATTTGGGAGAGATTGTAAAATATAAAGATAATGTAGGACAAGATCCATTGGTATTTGCAATGCCATATGCTGTAGTATATGACTATGGAGGAGAATCATTATTTGAGGATGCTTCAGTTGTAATTACTGAAACAGAAGATGGTATCCCACTTATTATATGGAGTGAAGGAAATTATAATAGAATAAAAGACTATATAGATAATTATGATTATCATATAATAGAATATGAAGCAGCAAATAACACAGCTAAAGATTGGGATAAAAAAGCAGATCATTTTAAAGAAAATAATGACCCAGCAAAAGAAGGAGAATGTAGGAAATGGGCAGACAGCTATCGTGCTACAGCAGAAAGTCATTTAAAAAAAGCAGGTAACAAAGCTACTTATGAAGCTTGTAAAAAAATTATAGAAGATATGCCTAAACCAGAGAATCTAGATGAATCAAAAGTTGATATACCAGAACCTCTAGAATTTATAATTTGGAAAGATTTACACTATATACCAATTGGAACAGATACAGCACAAGCACAAAGTGTTTCTAGAGGTGCAGCAAAATGGTGGCAAACAGCAACAGTAGAATGGGAACCAACAGATTCATCAGGAAAGATAAAAATCACTAAAGAAATAGATGGCGAAGCAAAAGATGGAGATGTATTTGAATTTAAAGTAAAAGTAGGAAACAAAGAAGAAAAATTACAAATAAAATATAAAAATGGCGGAGATAATTCAGTTGAGTCAGATGTATATACATGGAAAAAAGGATCACCAGCACCAACATATGAAGTAATAGAAGAAACAAAAAACGGATATAAATTAGAAAATGTTAAAAAAGATAAAGGAAGTTTAGAAGATGGAAAAACAGTACAAGTTACAGTAAAAAATAAAGCAGATGAAAAGAATTCAACATTAGAAATTTATAAAGAAATAAAGAAAACAAACTTAGATACAAATCAGTATACATTAGTAGGAAAAACTTATAAATTTAATGTAACAATAAGTGGAAATTGTACAATTACATATAATGGAAAAACAGAAGAAGTTACAAAAGAAAATCCAAAAACATTACAAATTGATGTGATGTCATATTTAGAAGGAGCACCACAATCAGAAAGAGACTCTAAAAAAATAGCAGTAAAATGGTATCAAGATGCACCAACATATACAGTAGAGGAAATACCAAATGAACAAAATAATGCACCAATAGCAGGAAGTAATTTAGCAAAAATTACACCAACAACAGGAACATTAAAAGATAAAGAGGTTGTGAAAGTAGAAGCTCAAAACGAAACAACAGAGCAAAAAGCAAAAATACAAGTAGTCAAAACATTAGATGGATATGAAAATTATTCAGAAGAAGAATTAAAAGAATTTGTATTTAAATTTAAAGTAAATGTTTATAGTGATAGAGCTTGTACAAACAAATTAAAAACTTTATCAGGAACAGAATATGCAGAACAGATAATAGAAACAAATCTAAGTAGAACAGAAGATGGAAAATGGCAATGGGTAGGAACGACACAAAATGAATATATATGGGCATATGGCAACTATCCATACTTTAAAGTAGAAGAGTTAGGAACTTGTCCATATCATCACGATTATTGTCAAGAAGGAGCAAATTGTATTTATGTAAAAAATATAAATTTCGATAAAGACCAAACAAGAACAATTAATGCAGGAAATTCTTCTATAATAGAAATTGGAGAAGGATATGTAATAGGACAATTAAATGAAAGTTCTGCAATTACAGGAGAATTTGATTGTAATGTAGTAAATATTGCAACACCAACTAAAGGAATACTAAAAGTAAACAAGAAAGTTGAAGCAAATGTTGACAATGATGCTATTAAAGCAGCACTAAAAAATAAAGACTTTAACTTTACAGTAAAATTAAAAGGAACATTTACATATAACAATAAGTTATATAAAGATCAAATAATACAATTAACAACAAATGCAAATAAATGTAATGAATTAAATAGTATTGATGAATATAATGATAAAGAGTTTGTTGTAATAAACTTAAATGGAACTACTGATAATAAAACATGGGCTTCAGATGAAATTACATGGTATGGAAAAGCACCATATTATATAGTAGAAGAACACACAGCAGGTTTAAATGTAACAGATGGTAATGGAAATACAAGGGAAATAAATGTATCAGGAGTACCACAAGAAGGACTTTTAAATGAAGGAACAATAACAGATGATAAATATAATGTAACAGTAAATGCAAAAAACAGTATTGATGAAAATGCAGGATATATAAAAATCATAAAAAAATTAGAAAACTCAGAAAAGTGTTCAGTAGATTATATAAAACAAGTAAAATTTAAATTTGATGTAAAAGTATTAAAATCAGATGGAATAACAACCGTAGATGAAAAAACAGTAGTACTTGGAACAGAGGCATTCCCAGCCAAATATAATGAAAAAGAAAATTATTGGTATTGGGAATGGACATCACCAAGATATTCTTGGGATACAACTACACATTTAAAATATAGTGTAGAAGAGAAAAATGAATTTCCAGTAGGAGTCTCATTTGTAAAAGTAGAAGGAGATAATGCAGATCTAAATAATAGAAAAGTAACAGGAATAATAAAAGATAGTGGTGATGCAACAAATCCAGATAACAATATTACACAAGAAGAAATAAAAATAACAACAGATGCTGTATTTACAAACAGAGTAGATGCTAGAAATGGTAAATTAAAAATACAAAAACAATTAGTAAAATCAGGTTTAGATATAACACAGTTTAAATTTAAAGTAACATTAAATGGAACATTTTTCTATAATGGAGAACAAAAAACAGGAACATATCAAATATATGTAGATAGTCTAGATAATAATGGTGAATGGACATCAGATGAAATTTTTTGGTATGGAAGTGCACCAAGTTATGTAGTAGAAGAAATTGAAAGTGATGTAGCTGAATTAGTAACAATGCAAAATGCAGTAGGAACATTAAAAGAAGGAACATCAGATCCAGTAACAATAATATTTATAAATGAAGGAAAAACAGTAGGAGGACACTTAAAAGTAACAAAAAATATTGTTGGAGATGGAGTAGCAATTGATGAAACATTTAGATTTAAAGTTACAATAAATAACAATGGAAAAGATACAGTACAATATATAAGTGTAAAAGCAAATGAAACATGGACATCAGATTATATTACATGGCAAGAAGGAGATCAAATACCAACATATACAGTAGAAGAAATAGATCTTCCAGAAGGTTCAGAATTTGTTGAAATGAAAGTCAGAAATGATAATGCAGTAATTAATGGAAGAACAGTTACAGGAAACTTATCAAAAGATAAAGATATAGAGGTTATAGCAAATAATAAATTACAAAAAAGAAGTGGACAATTTAAGGTTACTAAAAATGTTGTATTTAACAAATTAATAGATACAGCGACACAACAAGAATTTACAATGGATATAAAAATATCAGGAACATTCAATATAGATGAAAAACAAGTAAATAATGGAACACATACTATAACAATAAAATTAAAAGCAAATCAAGCATATACATCACCAAAAATAGTATGGTATGGAGATAATGCACCAGTAATAACAGTAACAGAAAGAGTAAAAGAAGGCTGGGATAGACCAGAATATTCTAATAATGGTGATACAGAAGTTACATTGCTAGAAAACCAAACAATAGAAGTAGTAGTAACAAACAGAATCAATGTTGAAATGGATTTAACAATGGACTTAGGAGGAAAAGTTTGGGAAGATGAAGCACAAGATCCAGAAGGAAAAAATACAGCAGAAACAGTACCAAATGGACTTATAGACTCTTCAGAAAAAGGACTTGATGGTGTAGAAGTATATGTATATAGAGTAGTAACACAAGATGGTAAAGAAATAGACAGACAATTAGCAGTTGTACATAGTAATGTTTATGATTCAGGAATGCAAAATCCGGTAATAACATCAGGAGGAGGTAACTGGAAAGTAACAGGATTGAATGTAACAGGATTTACAAATGAAGAAAAATCAAAAGGATATACAACAGACAACGGATATAGAGTAAAATATGATGTAGAATTCGTATATGATGGACAAACATATGAACCAACAAAAGCATTATCATATAAAGAGGGAAATGCATATAATAATGGAAGTGTAAAAGATTATGTAGGACAAAGTCCAACAAATAGAGTAAAAGTATATGGAAATTCTTCATTGGCAATAGATTATGATAGAGAACAAGTAAATGATAGAATAAGAGAAATATATGGAAAAAATCCGATAGATGGATCAGGAAATACAATAGGTACAGTAAATGGTTCAGAAGGAACAAAAAATGTAAACGTTCCAAATGATATAAATGTGTTTGGTGGAG
>CANEMG010000036.1 GCA_947428535.1 uncultured Clostridium sp.
GTAATTCATTTGGTGTAACTCTAAAATTATTAGAGAATAAAGAGAAAATACATTTATATATAAAAGATGGAGAAGAGATATCTAAGTTTTTAGCATTACTTGGATCAAACAAAGGAGTTCTTGCTTTTGAAGATGTAAGAGTTACTAAGGAAATAAAAAATAATATAAATAGATTAGTAAATTGTGAAACAGCTAATTTAAATAAAATAGTAAATGCATCTGTTAATCAAGTAAATGATATAAAACTTATACAAAAATTAAAAAAGTTTGATGAATTACCAGATTATTTAAAAGAAATAGCTGTTTTAAGAATTGAAAATCCAGATGCAAGTTTAAAATTATTAGGTGAAATGTTAGAAAAACCAATTGGAAAATCTGGGGTGAATCATAGATTACAAAAAATACATGAAATAGCAGAAGAATTAAAAGAGAGAAAATAAGCAGAACAAAGTAAAGGAATAAATAAAATAGATGAATAGATTCGGAATTTATATACATATACCATTTTGTAAAAAGAAATGTAAATATTGTGATTTCATTTCTTTTTTTTCTGATGAAGAAAAAGTTAGATTATATTTTGAAAAGTTGATTCAAGAAATAGATAGTAAAAATATAGAAAATAAAAAAGTAAATACAATTTATATAGGAGGAGGAACACCTTCATTTCCTGACTCCAAATATATTGTAAAAATACTGGAAAAAATTAAAGGAAAATTTACTATAGATAAAAATGCAGAAATAACAATTGAAATAAATCCAGGAACAGTTACAAAAGAAAAATTATTAGATTATAAAAATGCAGGTATAAATAGATTAAGTATAGGGCTTCAAAGTACACAAGATAGATTATTGGAATTAATTGGTAGAATCCATAATTATGATGAATTTTTAAATACATATAATTTATGTAGAGAGGTTGAATTTCAAAATATAAATGTAGATTTAATGCTTGCACTTCCAACTCAGACAGAAAAGGAATTAGAAGATAGTTTAAGTAGTGTTATAAAATTAAAACCAGAGCATATATCAATATATTCTTTAATTGTAGAAGAAGGAACTGAATTAAAGAATATGATTGAAAATGAGATTGTAAAATTACCAGATGAAAAAAATGAAAGAAATATGTATTGGAAAACTAAAAAAATGTTAAAAAGAAATGGATATAATCATTATGAAATATCTAATTTTGCTAAAAATAATTTTGAGTCTAGACATAATTTAGATTGTTGGAACCAAGAAGAATATATAGGATTTGGATTAGCAGCTCATTCGTATCTAGAAAACAAAAGATTTTCAAATACAAATAACTTAAATAAATATATAAATTGTAAAAATTTTAATGATATTACTATACTTCATGAAGAACAATCAAGAGAAGAAAAGGCAAAAGAATTTATGATGTTAGGATTAAGAAAAATAGAAGGAATAAGTATATCAGAATTTGAAAGAAAATTTAGAATAAATCCATTATTTTACTTTAGATTTGAAATAAGTAAACTTACAAATGAAGACTTAATAGAAGTAGATTTAGACAAAATAAAACTAACAAAAAAAGGTTTAGATTTGGCAAATATTGTATTTGAAGAATTTATATAAACTATTAGGGAAATAATAGTTTTGAAATTTTAAATATATTTTTATTTTTAGATAAATTCTATTGACAAATTTAATTTTAAGTTATATTATATTGGCAGTCAAACATCAAGTTTGCTAAAAAGAGGTGAAGTGATGTCAGAAGATTTAGATAAAAGAAAGAAAAAAGTACTACAAGCAATAATAGAAGAATACATAGAAACAGCTGAGCCAGTAAGTTCGAATAATTTAGTAAAAGAACTAGAATGTAGTAGTGCAACTATAAGAAATGAAATGGCTGAATTAGAAAAAATAGGATTTATAGAAAAACCTCATACTTCAGCTGGGCGTATACCTTCACAAAAAGGATATAGATACTATGTTGATGAACTTGTAAGAGATGATAAATTAAGCAAAAAAGAAATGGAAATAATTAAGGAAAGACTAGAAACAAAAGTAAATGACTTAGAAGATCTAACAAAAATAGCAACAACAACATTATCTGAAATAACACATTATACAACAATAACAATAGGACCAGATGTAAACAATCATACAATAGTAGATATAAAATTTGTTCTATTAGGCAGTAGAGTTTTAATGGCAGTAATACTTACAGACTCTGGAATAATAAGGGAATCAATTATAAAATTTGATGAAGATATAAATCAAGAACAAGTTGAAGATTTAACTTATCTATTTAAAAATAAATTAGTTGGAAAACCATTAGAACAGTTAAATGCACCTTTAGAAGAATTTATAATGGCTGAAATGAAAACAGGTATAAGCATAATAAAAAAAGTAATAGAAGAAATAAACAAAATTATATTAGAATCACATCAAATATATTTAGATGGAGCAAATAAAGTTGTAGATATGCCAGAATTTAAAAAAGTTGATGTAGCAAAAGACTTTTTAAATGTATTAGATGCAAAAGATTTAGTAGCAGATGTTTTAAATACAGGAATGGCAGAAGATATAAAAATATATATTGGGTCTGAAACAGAAAGAGAAGAATTAAAAAACTTTAGTATAGTGACTTTTAATCATTTGTTAGAAGATAAAGATATAGGTACAATAGGAATTATAGGGCCAACAAGAATGGATTATTCAAAAGTTATATCAGTAATGAAATATATAAGTAAAAAATTAAATGATGACTTTAAAAATGGAAAAATATAAAAAGGAGGTAGTATTTTGGAAAACGAAGAAAATAAAGAAGTAGAAAACAATAACTTAGAAGAAAATACTAATACGGTACAAGAAAGTGATAAACTAAAAGATGAATATAACGAATTAGAGGATAGATATAAAAGACTATTTGCAGAATTTGAAAATTACAAAAAAAGAAGCCAAAAAGAAAAAGATGGTATTTATGGAATGATTACTGGAGATGTTGTAGCAACAATGCTTCCAATAATGGATAATCTTGAAAAAGCAGCAGATGCTAAAACAGAAGATGAAAAATATCAAGAAGGAGTAAAACTAGTTGCAAGACAATTTCAAGAAGCTTTAAAAAGACTAGGATTAGAAGAAATTGAAACTGTAGGAGAAAGATTTAATCCTGAGTATCATGAAGCAGTAAGCCATATAGAAGATAGTACTAAAGGTGAACAAGAAATTGTTGAGGAATATAGAAAAGGCTATAGAATTGGAGCTAAGGTAGTTCGCCATTCTATGGTAATAGTAGCCAATTAACATAAAAGCATTATCCTACATCATTAATTAAAACTTAAAATTAAATATATATAACAGTATGCTCATTAATTTTAAATTTTAATTGTCTAGTAATACTCGTTTTTGATGTTAATTCAGTATAGTTAATAATAAAAAATTATTATAAATAAACTAAAGAAAAGATAAGTTAATAAGATTAACTTAAATCGATAAAACAATTTTAGAAAAGTAAAGGGAGGAATTTTCAAAATGGGAAAAATTATAGGTATTGACTTAGGAACAACAAATTCTTGCGTTTCTGTTATGGAAGGTGGAGAAGCAGTTGTAATTCCTAACGCAGAAGGAAACAGAACAACACCATCAGTTGTAGCTTTCTCAAAAAATGGAGAAAGATTAGTTGGACAAATTGCTAAACGTCAAGCAGTTACAAACCCAGACAACACAGTTATTTCAATAAAAAGAAAAATGGGAACTAATGAAAAAGTAAAAATAGAAGGAGATGACTTTTCTCCACAAGAAATATCAGCAATGATATTACAAAAACTAAAAGCTGATGCCGAAAATTATTTAGGAACATCAGTTACACAAGCAGTTATAACAGTACCTGCATACTTTAGCGATAGCCAAAGACAAGCAACAAAAGATGCTGGAAAAATAGCAGGATTAGAGGTTTTAAGAATTATAAACGAACCAACAGCAGCTGCTTTAGCTTATGGTATGGATAAAGAAGACCAAGATCAAAAAATAATGATATATGACTTAGGAGGAGGAACATTTGACGTATCTATATTAGATATAGGAGATGGAGTTTTTGAAGTTTTATCTACAAATGGTAACACACACTTAGGAGGAGATGACTTTGATGAAGCAATAATTGATTTCTTAGTAAGTGAATTCAAAAAATCTGATGGAATAGATTTAAAAGCAGATAAAATGGCAATGCAAAGATTAAAAGAAGCAGCAGAAAAAGCTAAAATAGAGCTTTCTGGAATGCAACAAACCCAAATCAACTTACCATTCATTACTGCTGATAGTTCAGGACCAAAACATTTAGATGTTAATTTAACAAGAGCAAAATTTGAAGAATTAATTGGAAAATTAGTAGAAGATACAAGAGTTCCAGTTGAACAAGCTATGAAAGATGCAGGAATAACAGCAAATGATATTCATAAAGTATTATTAGTAGGTGGTTCAACAAGAGTTCCATTAGTTCAAGATATGGTTAAAAAAATAACAGGAAAAGAACCAGATAAAGGAATAAACCCAGATGAATGTGTTGCAATAGGTGCAGCTATTCAAGGTGGTGTTTTATCTGGAGATGTTAAAGATTTAGTTTTATTAGATGTAACACCATTATCATTAGGAATTGAAACATATGGTGGAGTATTCACAAAATTAATTGAAAGAAATACTACAATACCAACTAAAAAATCACAAGTATTCTCAACAGCAGGAGATGGTCAAACATCTGTTGAAGTTCATGTTTTACAAGGTGAAAGAGAAATGGCAGCTTATAATAAAACATTAGGAAGATTCCAATTAACAGGAATTCCACCAGCACCAAGAGGAGTGCCACAAATCGAAGTAACATTTGATATAGATGCTAATGGTATTGTTCATGTTTCTGCAAAAGATCAAGCTACTGGAAACGAACAAAAAGTTTCAATTACAGCTAGCACAAATCTTTCAGAAGATGATATTAATCAAGCTATCAAAGATGCTGAAGCACATGCTGCAGAAGACAAAAAAAGAAAAGAAGAAATTGAAGTTAGAAATAATGCTGAAAGTTTAGTTTATAATAGCCAAAAAACATTAGATGAATTAGGAGACAAAATTAGTGGTGAAGAAAAAGCTAAAGTTGAAGAAGAAATAGAAAATGTAAGAAAAACATTAGAAGGAACAAATGTTGAAGAAATAAAAGAAGCAACAGAAAAATTAACAAAAGTATTTTATGATTTATCAGAAAAATTATATTCTGCACAAGCTGCTGAAGGTGCAACTGAAGCTACAGCTGATAATGGAGAAGCAAAAGAAGGAACAGTATATGATGCAGATTATAAAGTAGAAGATGATAATAACGATGACCAATAAGGGACGCATGTTTTTGGACATTTTTGTCCAATTAGTGACATATGTTAAATAATATAATGGTTATAAGAGAGGTCAGAAATAAAGCTGGCCTCTATATAGCTATTATATAGGAGTATTAAAAGTGGAAAAAGATTTAAAAATATCAGAATTAAAAGAAATGCAATTTAAATTATATGAAGTAAATAAAGAAAAATGGAATGATATGGAACCTAAATATGCTAAAGATCATATGTTATATATGATTGAAGAAATAGGTGAATGTATAGCAATTATTAAAAAGAAAAAAATTGATAGTATAATGAATGATGAAAAAGTTAGAAACAGATTTATAGAAGAAATGTGTGATGTAATGATGTATTACATAGAAGTTTTAAATAGATTGGAGATATCAGCAGAAGATTTTTCTAAATCATATATTGAAAAACATCATATAAATTTAAATAGAAATTTTGAAGAAGAAAGAAAGAAAATATATCTAGAAAATTAATGGATGAATAGGTTATTTAGGAGGAATTTTTAAGAAATGGCACAAAAACGCGATTATTATGAAGTTTTAGGTGTAAATAAAAATGCAACTGATGATGAATTAAAAAAAGCTTTTAGAAAATTAGCTAAAAAATATCATCCAGATGCTAACCCTGATAATAAAGAAGAAGCAGAAAAGAAATTTAAAGAAGTAAATGAGGCATATGAAACACTTTCAGATAAACAAAAAAGACAAATGTATGATCAATTTGGTTTTGATGGACCACAAAATTTCGGTGGTGGCCAAGGTGGATATTATTCATATGGGTCTGGATTTGATGGATTTGGAGGATTCTCTGATTTTGGAGACTTTGGAGATTTAGGAGATATCTTCTCATCATTTTTCGGAGGAGGATCTTCAAGAAGTAGAAGTTCAAATGGAGTTAGAAGAGGTGCAGATTTAAAAGTAAATTTAGATATTACTTTTGAAGAAGCTTATCTTGGAGTAGAAAAAGAAATTAGTATAAATAGAACTGAAAAATGTTCATCTTGCAGTGGAACTGGAGCTAAAAAAGGAACTTCACCTGAAAAATGTTCTGTTTGTAATGGAACAGGAAAAATAAAACAAGTGGTTACAACGCCATTTGGTCAAATGGCAACACAAAAGGTTTGTAGTACATGTAGTGGAAAAGGAACAGTAATAAAAGAACCTTGTGTAGAATGTCATGGAAAAGGAGTAGTAAAAAAATCCATAAAATTAAAGGTGAAAATTCCAGAAGGAATTGATAATGGTCAAACAATAGTACTAAAAGGAGAAGGTGAATCTGGTACTAATGGTGGTTCTAAAGGAGATTTATATATTGTAGTTCATATAAAAAGACATAACATTTATACAAGAAAATCAGAACATGTATTATGTGATATACCAATAACAATAACAGGAGCTACACTTGGAACAGAAGTAGAAATCCCAATGGTGGATGGAACAAAAGAAAAATATAGAATTCCAGAAGGAACGCAAACAGGAACTAAATTTACTATTAAAAATAAAGGTTTTAAAAGTGTAAATGGAAACTGGAGAGGTGATTTTGTATTTACAGTAATAGTTCAAACACCTAAAAAATTAACTCGTGAGCAAAGAGATTTATTAACTCAACTTGCTAAGACAATGAATGAACAACCACCTATAAAGAAAAAAGGAATATTTGGATAAAATTTAGCATGTTAAAAAGAAGACTAAAAGTTTGAAAATTTTAAATAAGGTTATTTGAGTCTAAATAAAATCTGAATAATGGAGAAATAGAATTTGGAATTAAAAGGGCAAATAGAAGAATTTATTTATCAAAATGAGTCTAACAGTTATTCAATAGCAGTATTTATAACAGAAGATGAAGAGGTAGTAACAGTTGTAGGTTATCTACCTTTTATTGCTGTTGGAGATACATTAAAACTTCAGGGGAAAATGGTAGTACATCAAGAATATGGTGAGCAATTTAAAATAGAAACATTTGAGAAAATGATGCCAGAAACTGCAGCAGCTCTTGAAAAATATCTAGCAAGTGGAACAATAAAAGGAATAGGACCTGTTACTGCAAGAAAGATTATAGATAAATTTGGAGAAGAAACTTTAACTGTTTTTAAGTTTGAGCCATTAAGATTAGCTGAAATAAAAGGAATAACAAAAGATAGGGCTTACGAGATTGGTGAAGAATTTAATGAAAAGTGGGAAGTATGGCAAATAGTAAGCTTTTTAGAAAATTTTGGGATAGGTGCTAATAATAGTAAAAAAGTTTATGATGCACTTGGAGTAAATGCAGTTGAAAAAATACAAGAAAATCCATATATTTTAGTAGACATAGTGTATGGTGTTAATTTTAACAATATAGATAAAATTGCTATGCAAATTGGAATACCAATGGATAGTGATTATAGAGTTAAAAGTGGAATAAAATATGCTTTACTTGTGGCGAGCTATAATGGACATACTTGTGTTCAAAAAGAAAATCTAATTGCATATGTAAAAAGTATTTTAGAAGTTGATGAGAAT
>CANEMG010000037.1 GCA_947428535.1 uncultured Clostridium sp.
ATAAATTTTCTTTTTTTAATTCTATATCATTTGAATACTCAACTAATAAACCAGAATAATATCCTTGAATTATTTCAGATAAAGTATCTAAAACAGATGAACATACACAATGTATTGCATATATATCAGAACCGAATGAACTTGCTACACTTGTATAGTAAATATTTACAATTCTTTGCAAAATTTTGTCAAATATAAGATCTTTAGCAAAATATAATATTTCTTTTATATAATTTAATGTAATTTTAAAGAATCTAAATTTAGAATGTATTAATAGTAATAAACTGTCTACAAAAGTAGATATTATAGTTGCAATATAAATTCCAATTTCATTATATCCATATTTTATACTTATATAATCTCCTAATATATTAACAAAAGAAGAAATTAATGTTATTATAAAATTTTTTTTGTTATTTGCTTTTATTTTTAATATGTTTTTTGGAACATATCCGAATTGCTTGAAATGGCAACTGAATAGCTTTTAATTTTAATATCGTTGATAATATTTCACGTGTATTTTCTTCTAAAGTATATATGTAAGTTATTTGTTTGGAAAATGCAAAAAGTATAATGGATATGAATATAGAACTTATAAATTCTATAAACATTGCAGAAGTGTTTATGGTATTTGCATTTTTCTTATCTCTAACTAATACAATACCGTGAGCTGTTCCTATGCATAATTGTATTGTGTTTATAGCCCAATTTAAAGTCATAAATGTTGAAAATACTATTACAGCAGTTTTTCCAATTGAGTTTGACATCGATTTATCTATTATTAATAATATTGTATTAGTAAGTTCAACAACAATATATGGCAAAATAAATAAAAATGTTTTCACGATTACATTTAGTGGTATTTTTGATTGTTTCATTTTTTTCTCCATTATATATAAAAAATTATGCTAACATTTTAAAATTTAACATATAAATATTTAATTTGCAAGAAAAAAATTACCTAAATTGCAAAAGCTAAATACTTGATTTTTCTAATTAGATATAATAAAATTTAAATTACTATAAAGAGTTAACACAAATAATTTATTAAAATAAAATTGGGGATAAAAATGAAAAAGAATAAAACTATATTACTTTTAATATCATCTGTTATACTTTTTATTGTTGCAATAACAGGAATAATAATAGAAAATAATTCAGAAAGAAAAAGTCAAAAATGGAATTCATTAGACTATAATGTTATGGTGAATTCTGATGGAAGTATGGATGTAATAGAAACTTGGGATGTAGCTATAAGCAATACAAATACTATTTTTAAAAATTTCAATCTTTCATCAGGTGTTAGTAATGTAAAAGTAGCATTGGTTGAAAATGGTGTAGAAAAAGAATTACAACAAATTAATGTAGAACAGTATCATGTAGATAGAGGGTGCTATTATGCTCTTCAAACTAACCCTTCAACCTTTGAAATTGCTTGGAATGTTGATTTAGATAATTCTAAAGGAGATAAAACTTATAAAGTTTATTATACTATAGAAGATGCAGTAAAAGTGTATGGAGATTGTACAGAACTTTATTGGAAATTTTTAGATGAATCAAATTTAATTTCGGGTAAAAGTGTTACTGGAACTATAAATTTGCCTAAAAAGGTAAGTAATATAGAAAAACTTAGGGTGTGGGCACATGGGGCTTTATCTGGAGAAATAAATAGAGTTTCAGAAGATAAAGTTTCATTTAAAGTTCCAAAACTTACTAAAAATACTATGTTAGAAGTGAGAATTGTTGCTGAGGAAAATATTTATCAAGGAAGTACAAAATCTAGTGATTCAAATAAATTGCAATCTATAATATCAGAAGAACAGGCTTGGGCAGATGAGGCAAATTTAGAAAGATATAAAGCTAGACTTTTTACTGGAATAATAATATTAATATGTGCTTTAATATTTGTTTTCTTTTATAAAAAAGTAAAAACATATAAAGAACAAGAAAAAGAGTTAGTAGAAAGATATGCTATAGATATTCCTGAAATAGAATATTTTAGGGAAATACCAGATGAAGAAAATGCAACTCCAAGCAGGGCTTTATATTTAGAACAACTTAAAGGTAATACTTCATATATGAAGCCAGATCAGAATGTTTTTGTAGGTACATTATTAGACTTGTCATTAAAAGGTTTTATAAGTTTTGAAAATATTAGTAAGAAAGAGTTTAAAATAATATTTAATGATGGAATGTCAAAACAATTAGTAGATGATGAAGAAATTGTATATGATATATTAGAAAAAGCTAGAAATAGTATAGATTCACAAAGAAATTATATTACAACTGAGGAATTATCATCATATACTAAAGATGAATATAATGATTTTATGAAAAAATTGGATAGGATAAAATTTTTATCAGAAGAGTATCATATTAAAAGTGGAAATATAGATATTGAAAAAAAGAAGATTATTGATAAATTAAAAACAAAAAGTGGAATACATATATTTCTATTATTGTTTCCTATATTTATAATGTTTATTGTTACAGGTGGATTATTAGATAAAGGAATTAATTTTTCCGGAATATGGATAAAAGTATTTGTAGCAGTAATAATGTTTATTATAGCATTTATTATTGGAAATGGATGGTGCATATATGCAATAGGAAGAATTCTAAATAAAATTACTTTTCTTTCAGAAAAAGGATATACAGAAGAATTAGAATGGAAAGGTCTAAAAAAATATATGGAAGACTATTCATTACTAAAAGATAAGACCATTTCAGACATAATTTTATGGGAAAAATTTTTAGTATATGCAACAACATTTGGAATTTCTGAAAAAGTTATTGGACAGCTTAAAATTGTTCATCCAGAAATGTTTGATACAAATAATGAATTTTATAATAGATGTGCATATTGGCCAGTAGTATCTAATTCTAGTATAGGTGAAAATGGTTTCACTAACTTAAGTGATGGGTTAGGAAAAGCTTATAATACAGCTTCATCTGCTTGGAGTGCAGCACACTCATCTAGTAGTGGTAGTGGTTCAGGAGGAGGATTCTCAAGCGGTGGCGGAGGCCGGATGTGGCGGAGGCGGCTGCGGAGGTAGATAGAAAATAAAATATACAAAGTACTTGCTTTTTATATAAAAATATTGTAAAATTATAAACAATGTAAATAATGCGAAAGGAAATAAAAATGAAATTATTAAATGGACTAAAAACAGTAGAAAATATAAAATTTTTCACAGCTGGAGCTATTTATTTAATAGTTTTATTTATATTTTATTTTAAAAAAAGTAATATTGCTTTTAAACACTAAATTTATTTAGTGTTTTTTTTACGAAAGTTTTATACAAAAGAATTAATATAAAGAGATTATTTTATAAAAGAAAGGATAAAAAGATGATAGGGTATTTGGTACTAGAAAATGGCGAAGTTTTTGAAGGAGAAAGAATAGGATATACTGTAGATACAGCATGCGAAGTAGTATTTAACACAGCAATGGCAGGATATATTGAAACTTTCACAGATCCTTCATATGCAGGACAAGGTATTGTAATGACATATCCATTAATAGGAAATTATGGAGTTATACCAGAAGATTATGAATCAGATGGTATTTATGCAAAAGCAATATTTATTCATGAGTTAGCAGAATTTGAAAGTAATTTTAGAACTAAATTTAATCTGGAAAAATTTTTAAGGGACTATAAAATTCCTGGACTTACAAATGTAAATACAAGAAAATTAACAAAAATTTTAAGAGATACTGGAACTATGAGAGGTTATATTACTTCAAATATTAGCAATATGAATGAAATAATGGAAAAAATTAAAGAATATCAAATAGGGAAAATTGTTGATAAAATTACTTGTAATCAAATAACTACATATGGAAAAGGAAAAGAAATAAAAGTAGCTTTAATGGATTATGGATTAAAGCATAATATAGTAAATTCTTTATTAAAAAGAGGTGCTGAAGTAACAATATTTCCAGCAGATACACCAGCTGAAAAAGTACTTGCAATGAAACCAGATGGAATTATGCTTTCAAATGGACCAGGAGATCCAAAAGATTGTGATGTTCAAATTAGAAATGTTAAAAAATTATATGATAGTAATGTTCCAATATTAGGAATTTGTTTAGGTCATCAACTTATGGGACTAGCAAACGGAGCAAAAACAGCAAAACTAAAATATGGACATAGAGGACCAAATCATCCAGTAAAAGATTTAAGAGAAGATAGAGTTCATATTACTTCTCAAAATCATGGATATTATATAGTAGAAGGAAGTGTTGATAGTAGAATTGCTGAAGTATCACATATAAATTTAAATGATGGTACTGTGGAAGGATTAAGATATAAAGGAAAAAATATATTTACAGTTCAATTCCATCCAGAAGCATGTCCAGGACCAGAAGATACAGCATATATATTTGATGAATTTATAGATATGATTAAGAAAAATAAATAGAGAGTGGAGTGAAAAAAGATGCCAAAAAATAAAAGTATAAAAAAAGTTTTAGTTATAGGTTCAGGACCAATTATAATTGGTCAAGCAGCAGAATTCGATTATGCTGGAACACAAGCTTGTAGAGAACTAAAAAAAGAGGGAATAGAAGTTGTTTTAATAAATTCAAATCCTGCTACAATAATGACAGATAAAAATATGGCAGATAAAATTTATATTGAACCATTAACAGTTGAAACAGTAAAAAAGATAATCGAAATTGAAAAACCAGACAGTATACTTCCAAATTTAGGTGGTCAAACAGGACTTAACTTAGCTATGGAACTTGAAGAATCAGGATTTTTAAATGAAAGAAAAGTTAGACTTTTAGGAACTGGTGTAGAAGGAATTAGAAATGCAGAAGATAGACAATGTTTTAAAGATATGATGGAATCAATTAATGAGCCTTGTATAGCAAGTAAAGTTGTTAATACAGTTGATGATGCAGTTGAATTTACTAAAGAGATAGGATTACCAGTTATTATAAGACCAGCATATACTTTAGGTGGTACTGGTGGAGGTATTGCTTATACTATGGAAGAACTTGAAGAAATAGCAGGTTCTGGTATAAGAATGTCTAGAGTAAATGAAATATTAGTTGAAAAATGTATTACTGGTTGGAAAGAAATAGAATATGAAGTAATGAGAGATAGTAAAGGAAACTGTATTACTATTTGTAATATGGAAAACATCGATCCTGTTGGAGTACATACAGGAGACAGTATAGTTGTTGCACCATCTCAAACTTTATCAGATAAAGAATATCAAATGCTTAGAACATCAGCTATAAAAATTATATCTGCATTAAAAATTGAAGGCGGATGTAATGTTCAATTTGCATTAAACCCAACAAGTTTTGAATATGCAGTAATAGAAGTAAATCCTAGAGTAAGCCGTTCATCAGCATTGGCTTCAAAAGCTACAGGGTATCCAATTGCAAAAGTTGCAAGTAAAATAGCTTTAGGATATACATTAGATGAAATAAAAAATGAAGTAACAGGAAAAACATATGCTTGTTTTGAACCTGTACTTGATTATGTAGTAGTAAAAATACCAAAATGGCCATTTAAAAAGTTTCTTACAGCTAACAGAGATTTAGGAACTCAAATGAAAGCTACAGGAGAAGTTATGGCAATTGCACCAAATTTATGTGCAGGACTTATGAAAGCAATTCGTTCTTTAGAAGAAAATGTAGAATATTTATCTTTAGATAATTTAAAAGATTTAGAAAAACCAGAATTAGAAGAAAGACTTAAAATTATAGATAATGAAAGAATATTTGTTATAGCAGAGGCAATTAGAAAAGGAATATCTGTTGAAAGAATACATGAAATTACAACTATAGATAGATTTTTTATAGGTATAGTTTATAAGTTAATAAAAATGGAAAAAGAGCTATCTTTAAATAAAATGAGCCCTCAAATGTTAGAAAAAGCTAAAAAGATGGGATTCACAGATAAAATAATAGCAGAGCTTTCAGAAAAAACAGAAAAAGAAATAAGAAATTTGCGTACTAGAAATGGAATAGTAGCTAATTTTAAAATGGTTGATACTTGTAGTGCAGAATTTGAAGCTAAAACACCTTATTATTATTCAAGTTATGATGATGATAATGAGACTAAACAAACTGATAATAAAAAAGTAATGGTTTTAGGATCTGGTCCAATAAGGATAGGTCAAGGTATAGAGTTCGATTATTGTAGTGTTCATGGAGTTTGGGCATTAAAAAAACAAGGATATGAAACAATTATTGTAAATAATAATCCTGAAACAGTAAGTACAGATTTTGATATAGCAGATAGATTATATTTTGAACCTTTAACAGCTGAAGATGTTGAAAACATTGTAGATGTTGAAAAACCATATGGAGCAATAGTTCAATTTGGTGGACAAACAGCTATAAAATTAACAAAAGCTTTATCAGATATGGGTGTTAAAATATTAGGTACACAAGAAGTAGATATGGATAGAGCAGAAGATAGAAAAGAATTTGATGAAGCTTTAAATAATTGTGGAATTTTAAGACCAAAAGGAAGTACAATTTATACAGTTGAAGAAGCTAAAAAAGTTGCAAATATATTAGGATATCCAGTTTTAGTAAGACCATCATATGTTCTAGGTGGACAAGGTATGGCTATAGCTTACGATGATAAAGAAATAACAGAATATGTAAATGAGATAAATACTATAGAACAAGAACATCCAATTCTTGTTGATAAATACATATTAGGAAGAGAAGTAGAAGTTGATGCTATATGTGATGGTGATGATGTACTTGTTCCTGGAATAATGGAACACTTAGAAAGAGCAGGAGTTCATTCAGGAGATAGTATTTCTGTATATCCAACACAAAATGTCGAACAAGTTCATGAAGAGAAAATAATTGAATATACAACTAAAATTGCTAAAGAGCTTAATGTAATAGGTATTTTAAATATTCAATTTATAATAAGTGAAGGAGAGGTTTATATAATAGAAGTAAATCCTCGTTCAAGTAGAACAGTTCCTTACATAAGTAAAGTTACAAATTTACCTATGATAGATATTGCAACAAATGTAATTTTAGGTAAAAAATTAAAAGATTTAGGATATGGAACAGGTTTATATAAAAAGAGTGATTACATATGTGTAAAAATGCCAGTGTTCTCTTTTGAGAAAATAAAAAATGCTGATACTAGTTTAGGTCCTGAAATGAAATCAACTGGTGAAGTTTTAGGTGTGTCTAAGAAATTTGAAAACGCAGTTTTAAAAGCTTTTATAGGAAGTGGAGCAAATGTATCTACAAAAGGTGCTATTTTAATAACTGTAAGAGATAAAGATAAACCAGAAATGCTTCCACTAGCTGAAAAGTTTGCAAATTTAGGCTTCGAAATTTATGCAACATCTGGGACAGCTAAGTATTTGAAACAGCATAAAGTAAGTTCAAATGTAATTGAAAAATTATGGCAGGGAAAAAATAGTATTATAGATTTAATAGAATCAGGAAAAATAAATTTTGTTATAAACACTCCAACTAAAGGAAAACAAGCTAATAGAGATGGATTTAAAATTAGAAGAATGGCTGTTGAATGTAAAATTCCTTGTTTTACTTCTTTAGACACTGTAAATGCTTTATATCAAGCAATAGAAGATGAAACAGGTGAAGCTGATTTAACACCAATAGATATTACTAAAATCTCAAAGGCGAAGTCAAGATATGGCTGAAAGAAGAAAAGCAAGAGTTT
>CANEMG010000038.1 GCA_947428535.1 uncultured Clostridium sp.
ATGTATGAAAAAATAAAATCTAATTATTATAGTGAAGAAGAAAAAGATGAACAATTTTTACTTTTACCAGATGTTATATCTTTAACACATAAAGAAATGTCGATAGCAAAGGAAAATATAGAAATGTTTTCAAAAGCAGGATTTTCTTTTGAAGAATTTGGAGACAACACGATAAAATTAATGTCTGTGCCAAGTATGTGTGAACAATTAAATACAAAGCAATTGTTTTTAGATATATTAGATGAAATAGATACAGTTGCTGTTACAGCTAGACAAGAAAAAGAAGATAAATTTATTGCAACAGTTGCTTGTAAAACTGCAGTTAAAGCAAAAATGAAATTAGATGAAAAAGAAGTTGAGAATCTGATGGCTAAGCTTTTAGAATTACCAAATCCTTTTACTTGTCCACACGGAAGACCAACAGCAATAAAAATGACTAAATATGATTTAGAAAAGAAGTTTAGTAGGAGATAGAATATGAAACCCAAAATTGTAGTTATTGGAGGACCTACAGCATCAGGTAAAACTGCTTTGTCTATAGAACTTGCAAAGAAAATAGATGGAGAAATAATTTCTTCTGATTCAATGCAAATTTATAAAAAAATGGATATAGGTACTGCAAAAGTTACAAAAGAAGAAGCATGTGGAATAAAGCATTATTTAATAGATTGTATATCACCAGATGAAAGATATACTGTATCTGATTTTAAAAGAGATGCTGAAAATGCAATAGAAGAAATTTTATCAAAAGGAAAAACACCAATAATAGTTGGTGGAACAGGTTTATACATAAATTCATTAATTTATGGAATAGAATATCAAGATATGGAATTTGATGAAGAATATAGAAATAAGTTAATGAAGAAAGCTGAAAATCCTGAAGAATTAGAGAAACTATGGGATGAAGCGAATGAAATAGACCCAGAAGCAATGCAAAAAATTAGTAAAAATGACAAAAAAAGAATAATTCGTGTTTTAGAAATATACAAAGCCACAGGAAAAAATAAAACTATGCAAGAAAAATTATCTAAACAGAATGGAGTAAAATACGATTATAAAATGTTTGTTGTAACTATTGAAAGAGAAAAACTTTATGAAAAAATAAATCGCAGAGTTGATATAATGATAGAAAATGGACTAGAAAAAGAAGTAAGAGACTTAATTTCAAAATATCCAGAATTTCCAACAGCGATGCAAGGACTGGGATATAAAGAAGTAGTAGAATATTTTGATGGAATATTAACTCGAGATGAAATGATTGATAAAATAAAACAAGAAACAAGAAGATATTCTAAAAGACAATTAACTTGGTTTAGAAGAAATGAAGGTGCAATATGGCTTGATGGTGAAAAAGCACCAAAAGAAAATATTAATATTATTTTAGAGGAGTTATAGTGAAAGAAATACAAGAAGAACCCAATAAAGTAAAAGTTATAATAACAATAATTTTTATGATTTTCTTTATTTTTTTAGTTACCAATAGTACTAAAATATTAAAAAAACCAATAGATGTATTTGTTGTAGCAAATGGTTCATTATCTTATGAAGAACCAGCAGAAGGTTATGTAATAAGAGATGAAATAGTATTGCAAGGAGAAAATTATAAAAATGGAATGGTAAAAGTTCTTTCAGATGGAGAAAGAGCAGCTAAATCAGAAATTGTATTTAGGTATTATTCAAATAGTGAGGAAGCTATATTAAAACAAATTGCAGAATTAGATGAAGAAATAAGCGATATTTTACAAAATAGTGGTATGACAATAGTGTCAAGTGATATATCAAGTATAGAAAATCAAATAGAAAGTACAGTAGATTCTATGTACAATTTAAATTATTTACAAAAAATTTATGAGAATAAAAATAAAATTGAAGCATATATATCTAAGAAGGCACAAATTACAGGAACATTAAGTCCATCTGATTCATTTGTAAAAACATTAACAGATAAAAGAAACACTTTAGAAAAAGAGCTAGAAAGAGGATCTGAGATTATGTATGCTCCAACATCAGGAATAGCCTCATATAGAGTAGATGGTTTAGAAGAAATTTTATTAGCTAATAATTTTGAATACCTTAACTCAGAATTACTAAATAGCTTTGATTTAAAAGTAGGATCTGTGGTGCCTTTAAGTAGTGAAAAAGGAAAAATTGCTAATAATTTTGAATGTTATATAGCAACATCTATTGATTCTGAAAAAGCATCTTTAGCAAAAATAGGAGATAAAGTAATTCTTAGATTATCAAATACCGATGAAATAGATGCTGAGATAGTGTATGTAAATGAAGAAAAGAAAAATACAATATTAGTATTTAAAATAGGAGAAGATGTAGCAGATTTGTTAGAATACAGAAAGATATCTTTTGATATAATATGGTGGAAATATACAGGATGGAAAATAAGCAATTCTTGCATAATAGAAGAAAAAGGACAAACATATGTGGAAAGTAGTATAACAGGATATATAGAAAGAATACCAGTAAAAGTCTTAAGACAAAATGATACATACTCTATTGTGGAGAATTATACTAAAGAAGAATTAAGAGCATTAGGCTATACAGATGAAGAGATAAAGAGTATAGATAAAATAAAATTATATGATGAAATAATATTACACTAATCACAAAAAAATTACAAAAAATTACAAAAAAATTACAAAAAAGTTATTTTTATATAACAAATGAATAAAATGGAAAAAAATGCTTGACATTATGAAAAAATAGATAGATACTATATACATATTAAGCTACGAATGAAGAGAAAAAATAGGAGGTCTTTAGAAAAAATGGCAGGAACATCATCAATAAAAAAGATAGTTGATTTTATATGGGGAGAGCAAGAGGACTCTCAAGAAGATTATGAAGAAAATGTGTACAACACAGAATATGTAGATGATTATGAAGTTGAAGAAGAACAAGAAGTTGGTGAAACAAGAGGTTTTTTTGGAAAGAACAAAAAGAATATTGTCTCTATGCCACAACCACAACAAATTAGAATGAAAATAGCAAAACCAACTAACTTTGAACAAGCTAGTGATGTAGTTATGCAATTAAAAGAAAAAAATGCAGTTGTTCTTAATTTAGAGTATGTAAGCAAAGATGTTGCTAGAAGAATAGTAGATGTTGTTTGCGGTGCAGCTCAAGCATTAGATGGAAATATGGAAAAAGTTTCAAATTCTATATTTGTTGTTGCTCCATATAACTATGATATAGTAAATGAAATTGCAAAGGAAAAAATAGAGAGTAAATTTTCAGCTTCATGGATAAAATAACAAGTAGGAGGAAAAGATATGCTAACACCTTTAGATATTGAGAACAAAAGATTTTCTAAAACTTTAAAAGGTTATAATGTAGATGAAGTTGATGATTTTTTAGATCAACTTACAATAGATTATGAAAGATTATATAAGGAAAATGTAGATCTTAAAAATCAAATAGACAATAGTAAAAAAGATTTAGAGCATTATAGAAATGTAGAACACACATTACAAAATACTTTAGTTATGGCTCAAACTACAGCAGATGATATAAAATCAAATGCTCAATCGCGTGCTGACCAAATTATAAGAGATGCACAAAGTGAGGCAAAAAGAGCTACTGAAGCAATAAGTAAAGAAGAATTTGAAATAAGAAAAAGAACAGAAGAATTAAAAAGACAATTCGGAGTTTATAAGGCTAAAATGGAAGCTTTATTAATATCTCAGTTAGAATTGTTACAAGACAAAGATAATGATGAATAATATGTAGTAATAAATGGGGGTGCAAGTGTTTAGCATCCTTTTTTGTGCTTAAATAGTTTAAATTTTAATTTATTTATTAATTTTCTTATACTAATATATACTTTTTCAAAAATTGCTCGTTCAAAAATTTTTCATAGAATTGCTAATAGCATTTTATGGCACCCTTCCATCAGAGATGAACGCTTTCCATAAAATGGATAAGCAATTCTAATTCAATTTTTCTCAATTCGCTTTATTTTTTCAAAAGTATATATTAGTATAAGAAATAGCCAAAACTTAACAATTAATAAATAAATTAAAATTATGTTAAAGCGTGAAAAGTCTGTTACAAAAGAATTAAGTATGTATTACAATTGTGTTAATCTTATTGACTTATCTGTATTTTAGAATAAAATATTATATATAGTATAAATTGGTAATATAGGAGTTATATGAGAATAATAAGTGGTAGCTTAAGAGGAAGCAAACTATTTACTTTAGAAGGTGAAAATACAAGACCAACATTAGATAGAGTAAAAGAAGCTCTGTTTAGCAAAATAAATTATGACTTACCAGAAAGTATAGTATTAGATTTATTTTCTGGAAGTGGTGCTCTAGCATTGGAATCTATAAGTAGAGGTGCTGAAAAAGCTTATATATGTGATTTATCAAGAGATGCTATAAGAATAATAAAACAAAATATTGAAAAAACTAGAACAGAAGATAAAACGTTTTTACTAAATTGTGATTATAAAAAAGCATTAGAAAAATTTAAGAAAGATAAAATTAAATTTGATATTATTTTTTTAGATCCACCTTATAAAACAGATTTTGCTGAAGAAGCAACTAAAATAATATTAGAAAGCAATATACTAAGTGATAATGGAATTATTGTTTTAGAAACTGATGATAAGGAAAAAGTAATAAACAATTTAGATACAGAATTTATAGAGATAAAAGATATTAAGAAATACGGAAGAGTATATCTTCTATTTTTAAATCAGAATAAGTAAATTTTAGCTTTAAGTATATTTTACTAAGATTTATTGACCTGAGAAAGGAATGAAAAAAGATGGAGATCTTTACTTTACTAGAAACATTGGAAGATATTTTAGAGAAAAGTAAAACAGTACCTTTTACAGAAAAAAGTATTGTTGAAAAAGATCAGTTTTTAGATATAATAAAAGAAATACGTTTACGCTTGCCAGATGAATTAAAACAAGCAAAATGGATAAAGGAAGAACGTGAGAGAATAATTAGCGAAGCACAACAAGATGCAGATGACATTGTAAAAGAAGCCGAAAATCGAATAATTTCAATGATAGATGAACATGAGATAACTAAAAAGGCTTATGATAAGAAAACAGAAATAATAGCTGATGCTAACGAAATGTATAGAGAAATCACACAAGGAACAAATACATATGTTGATGGTATTTTAGCTAATATTGAAAATAATATGTTAGAATTGGGAAAAACTCTAAGTGGAGTAGAAATGTCAATTCAAAATGCATTAGAAACAATTCAAAACAATAGAAAAGAATTAAAATAATAGAAGCCAGAATCAAAATCAATTTAAGTTGATTCTGATTCTGGTTTTTTAAGTGATGTTAAAATCCAATTTAGGAGGATGTATCATTGGGAAGAAAGAGAAAGAAATCTACAAGTAGAAAAAATAGTAATAATAAAAAGAAAGCTTTAGGAGCTAATATAGATTTAGTAGTAATTATATTATTTGTAGTTAGTATATTACTATTTATTTTGATATATGGTGAAAAAGGAGTAATAGGTGAAGTATTGAGTCCAGCTTTAGGTGGAATTATTGGGTTTATTAAATATTTAATTCCAATTGGAGTTATGGGACTTGCCATCTGTACTGCAAAAGATGATAAGAATTATATAACTTCTAAAATAATTCAATTTGCAGTTTTAATTTCTTGTATTGCTGCAACTATGTCAATATATCAAATGTCAAAAGGAGTAATAAATCAAAATTTAGAGTTTAACAGTATTATTGATGCAGCATATGATTTAGGAGTAAAAAACATTGGTGGTGGAACTGTTGGAGCAGTTATTGCTTATCCATTAATAAAATTGTTAGGAATGTTTGGAGCAGCTATCACAACAGTTGGAATTGTAGCTGTATTATGTGTATTTACTTTTGGTTTACATCCATCTGAATTTTTCTTGCAGATTATAGATGAAGCAAATGCAAGAAAAGAACAAAGAGATGAAGAGTTAGCTGCTAGGCGTGAACAAAGAATGGAAGCTAGAAGAGAAAGATTTAAAAATGGCAATGTGCAATTAGATATAATGGACATGCCTATGGAAAATAAGAGAAAAGGAAAAGCACAATTACAAACATTTGATGAAGATGAAATAACTATAAATTTAAATAATGGTGAAGATGAAGAAATAGAGCAAGAAAAACCAAGAAGTAAGATAACAAGTATATTTGATAGAAAATCAAGAAATAAAGAAGTTAAAGAAGAAATAAACCCTGATGTGATAGATGAAAATATTTTTAAAAATACAGCTAAAGCAAATGAAGAAGAAAAACATAAGATGGTTTCCGAAGATGCTTTGTTTACAGTAGAAGAAGAACAAAAGGAAAGTAAAACAAAAGCTGTATTACAATTAGAACATACAATATCAATTGAAGATGAAAATTATGAATATCCACCAGTTAGTCTTTTAGGAAAAAATACTAAAAAATCTAATAAAATGGATGCGAAAGCATTAACAGAAAAAGCCACAAAACTTCAAAGAACATTACATAGTTTTGGAGTTTCTGCAAAGGTAGAAAACATTTCAGTAGGACCAGCAATAACAAGATATGAGCTTAAACCTGCTGAAGGTGTTAGAGTAAATAAAATAGCAAATTTAGCTGATGATATAGCATTAAATTTAGCTGCTGAAAGTATAAGAATCGAAGCTCCTATTCCGGGAAAACAAGCAGTTGGTATAGAGATTCCAAATAAAGAAAAGGAAGCGGTTCCTTTAAGAGATGTTGTAGAGAGTGATGAATTTGAAAACAATAATTCTAAATTATCAGTAGCACTTGGAAAAGATGTAGCAGGAAATGTAGTTTTAGCAGATATAGCAAAGATGCCCCATGTTCTTATAGCAGGTTCTACAGGTTCTGGAAAGTCTGTATGTATAAATACAATAATAACAAGTCTTATATATAATGCTAAACCTAGTGAAGTAAAATTGGTAATGGTAGATCCAAAAGTTGTTGAGCTTTCTGTTTATAATGGAATACCACATTTATTAATTCCAGTTGTAACAGATCCTAGAAAAGCAGCAGGAGCACTTGCTTGGGCAGTTCAAGAAATGGATCATAGATATAATTTATTTGCAGAAAAAGGTGTTAGAGATTTAAAAGGATATAATGCAGTAATTGAAGGAACATCTGAAGATGGAACTATTGGAAAATTACCACAGATTGTAATAATAATAGATGAGCTTGCAGATTTAATGATGGTTGCTGCAAAAGAAGTTGAAGAATCAATATGTAGATTAGCACAAAAAGCTAGAGCAGCTGGAATGCATTTAGTAATAGCGACTCAAAGACCTTCTGTAGATGTTATTACAGGTTTGATTAAAGCTAATGTACCTTCAAGAATAGCATTTGCTGTTTCTTCACAAATAGATTCAAGAACAATATTAGACCAAGTTGGAGCAGAAAAGCTTTTAGGAAAAGGTGATATGCTTTTTTATCCCGTAGGGGCATCAAAACCAGTCAGAGTTCAAGGAGCTTTCGTTTCTGATGGTGAAGTAGAAAAAATTGTAGACTTTATAAAATCTAATGGTGTTGCTACATATAATGAAGATATATTAGAAGAAATCGAAAAATCTAATAAATCAGAAGGACAAATAGAAAAAGAAGCAGAAGAAGATGATACAGATCCGTTATTAATGGATGCTATAGATACTGTAGTAGAAGTTGGAC
>CANEMG010000039.1 GCA_947428535.1 uncultured Clostridium sp.
ATACCTAAAGTTCCCATAAAAGAAAGCCACATTCCAACACTGTATATATTAAATGGATTTATCAAAATTATTATAAAAAAAGAAATAAAAATATTTATATAAAAATTACTTCTTCTATTTAAATTAAAAGATAATATAATTAAACAAGACATAATACAAGCTCTTATACACGATGGAGAAAAACCTGTAAAAAATATAAACATAATTAAAAACAATATTATTATAAAATTTCTCATTTTTTTATTTTTAATTACTATTTTTAAAATAAAATTTATTCCTGAAATAAGATATGAAATATGTAATCCTGAAATTGCAAGAACATGTGAAATATTCGAATTTTGAAAATTTTCCTTTATTTTTTCATCTATATTACTCGAATTTCCAATTAAAATTCCATTTAAAAAATCATTATAATTTTTATTATATAATTTATTTATTGTGTCTGAGAAACTTTGCCTTCCTAGTTCTACTAACGAAATAGGTGTTATTTTATTACAAATAAATTTACTATTATCTGAATAAATAATTCCATAAATTTTTTGTGTTTTTAAATATTTTCTATAATCAAATCCTTTATAATTTCTAGCTAAATTGGCTTTTTCAAAATCTCCAAAAATATTAATTATATCTCCTGGAATATAATCTTCTTTTGAGTATAAAATTAATTTCGTATTTTTACTATGATTTATTTTAGTAATAATTAAAGCTTTTACAACATATTTATTTGTACTTTCTTTTTTTTCTTTATTCATCACTTGAAAAGTTCCGGATATTTCACCATTTTCCGGATAAATATTGTCATATAAAAAAACAAAGGCTATGTTATAACATAGCCCCAATATAATTATAATTATTAAAAATTTATTTTTTATTTTAAGCTCCTTTTCTCCCCAAGCTTATTCTACTATTCTTTTTGCTGTAATAAATCTAGAATTATAATATGAATTTGTATTTAAATTATCTGTAACTACTCCTCTAGAAGCATTAGCTGCATGTACGAAATTCCCATCTCCTACATAAATTCCAGTATGCCCAATTTTACTTTTTCCTTCATCATAAAATAATATTAAATCACCTGGTCTCATACTATCTCTTGCTACTTCTTTTCCTAAATTATTTTGTGATGCTGCTGTATTACCTAATGAATATCCAAAATTAGAAAAAACATATTTTGTAAATCCTGAACAATCAAATCCTGACTCTGGTGTTTTTCCGCCAGATACATATGATGTTCCTAGAAATTGTTTTGCATAGTCTACGACTTGACTACTTTGAGATTTTTTCTCATTTTCATTGTTTGACAATGCTGCTGTAACTTCTTTATTTGCTTCTTCATTTATTACTGATGTATCTTCTTTTCTATTTTCTGTCAAGCCTCTTGAAGATACTTTTACTGTTACTAAACTCTTACTAATATATCCTGAAATTCCTTTAGCTGTTATTTTATACCAATCACCTTCTTCAGAAACAATAGTTACATCATCATAATAATCTAAAGTTCCTACAATATCTGCTGATGTACTAGGTGTTTTTCTTACTTTGGCTGTTTCAACTTTTACTTTTCCATTTTTGTTTGTATTAGTTTCCGCAGGTTTTTCTGAAGTTGTTTCTTTCGGTTGCTCTTTCGGAATCTCTTCTTCATTTATTTCTTCTTTTGGGGAAACACTATTTTGTATACTTGTATTCTCTGTTATTTTTGCTTTGTTAACCCATCCTTGTAAACTTCCATCTGTAACTTTTATCCAATTACTAATTTCTAAAAGTTTTGTTATTTGTTTTCCACCTTCTAATTGTAATATAGCTTTTGATGACATACTTGGTAATAATCTTAAACTTACTGCTGTATTTGTTGTATATTTAATTTCTGTATTATTTTGGGTTTCTTCATTATTTGTAGTATTTTCTGCTATATTATTTTCAGACATAACTGATGTATTTTCATTTATATTATTTGAAGTTGTATTCACAGTATTTTTTGTCTCTTTACTATTACTTACATCATTATTATTTGCCGAAGTTTTTTTCTGTGATGAAATTGCTAAAAATTCTTTTTTTACATATCCTGTTCCATTGTTTGATTTTATCTTACACCAATCTCCATCAGTTTCTAGGATCTCTACAATATCATTTTCATAAACATTAGTAATAATACTAGATGTTGTATTTGGTTTTTCTCTTACTCTAATTGCTGAAGCTTTTACAGTTCCTGTAACTGCTAATGATTTATTTATACACAAAAATACTATTATACAAATAATCATTAATACTCTTTTTAAAATATTCATATGTATTTATATTCCTTTATATTATTTTGTATACTAATTATTTTCATCATGTTTTAAATCTAACTTTATATGAACTTCTTCTAATTGTTTATCAAAAACATTAGATGGTGCATTCATTAAAAGATCTCTAGCCTTTTTATTCTTTGGAAATGCTATTACTTCTCTTAAATTATCTTCTTTTGCTAAAAGCATAACTATTCTATCTACTCCAGCTGCAGCTCCTGCATGAGGTGGAGTTCCATAACTAAATGCATTAAATAATGCTCCGAATTTTCCTTTTATATCTTCTTCTTTATATCCTGCTATACTAAATGCTTTTTTCATTATATCTTGATCATGATTTCTTACTGCTCCAGATAAAATTTCATATCCATTACATACTGCATCATATTGATAAGCATATACATCAAGTGGATCTTTTTCTTCTAATGATTTCAATCCACTTTGTGGCATAGAAAATGGATTGTGATTAAAATCTATTGTTCCTTCATCTGATAATTCATACATTGGGAAATCTACTATAAAACAAAATCTAAACACATTTTTTTCTAATAAATCTAGCTCTGATCCTAATTTTATTCTAATATCTCCAGCAATTTTTACAGCTTTATTATATTCATCTGCTACAAAAAATATTGCTGAATTTGGTTTTACATTCATTTTTTCAAATATTTTTGTTTTTCTCTCATCATCTATAAATTTACTAATTCCACCATTTAAATTTCCATCATTATCAACTTTTACCCAAGCTAATCCTTTAGCTTCTAGCTCATCTACTGCATATACTGACATATTGTCGAAAAATTTTCTTGGCTTCTCTTCCATATTTTCTACTGTTATAGCTTTTACTGTTTTATCTTTAAATGCATTAAATTCAGTTCCTACAAAAATATCTGTTAAATCTGATATTACTAATGGATTTCTCAAATCTGGTTTATCTGTTCCATATTTCTCCATTGATTCTTTAAAAGGTATTCTTATGAAAGGCCCTTCATCTACTTTCCATGATGTATTTTGTTTAAATACTTTTGGTAAAACATTTTCTATTACTTTAAAAACATCTTCTTGCTCTACAAAACTCATTTCAAAGTCTAGTTGGTAAAATTCTCCAGGTGAACGATCTGCTCTAGGATCTTCATCTCTAAAACAAGGTGCTATTTGATAATATTTTTCAAATCCAGACACCATTAATAATTGCTTAAATTGTTGTGGTGCTTGTGGAAGTGCATAAAATTCTCCTGGATGTAATCTACTTGGTACTAAGAAATCTCTTGCTCCTTCTGGTGAAGAATTTGCTAGTATAGGCGTTTGGATTTCTGTAAAATCTAATTCATCCATTGCATTTCTAAAGTCTTTTAAAATTTTTGAACGTAAAATAATATTATTGTGTATATTTTCATTTCTTAAATCTAAAAATCTATATTCTAATCTTAAATCTTCTCTGACAGTTTGACCTTCAATATTTACTTCAAATGGTAATGCCTTTCTACATTTTCCTAATATATCTATATCTTTAGCTATAACTTCAATATCTCCAGTTGGTATCTTATCATTTTTACTTGTTCTTTCTACTACTTCCCCTATAACTGATATTGTACATTCTTTTGCTATATCTTTTATATTTTCTATATTAGTCTCTTCTGAAATTACTATTTGTGTAATTCCTTTTTCATCTCTTAAATCAATAAATATCATTTTTCCTAGATTTCTAATAGTTTGAACAAATCCTGATAGTCTAACTTCTTTTTTTATATCTGATATTCTAAGCTCTCCACAATTATGAGTTCTATATTTATTTACCATTTTGATACCTCTCCTTTTTATATCGTGCAGTTATTATATAATATTTATATGATTTTTTCAATATTATTTATATAGTACCATTCTAAATCCCCAATATGAATCATATGTGTTTTCTGCATATCCTGTATAAGCCATTGGTACTCTTTGAGAACTAGCACTTCCTCCTCTGACTACTCTATTCTTAATCTCTTCTGTATTTCTAATACTACTAGAATTATTATCTTCTTCTGTTTCTTTATATATTTCTGTTGTCCATTCTCTAACATTTCCTGCTAGATCACATATATTATTTATATTATCTTCTGTTGTATATCCTGTAGGATATATTGTTCCTGTATAATTACCATAATCTATACTTGAAGAATAGTTTGTTACTCTATTATCTATCCACTCTAAAGTTGTATCCCATGCATAACTACTAATAAGTGCTGTATTATATCCTTCATATCCAAAAACTTTTGCTGATTCTGATGCTTCCTTTATAGCATCTGTACAAGTTATATTAAACCATGGTGTTTTTCCAGCCATTGATGCTGCAACTACTTTTCCATCAATTTCATACTGTGATGCTTCAAATCTAGCTATATAAAAACCATAATATTTTGCAACACTATTTACTAATTCTGTGGCAGCTTCACTTGATTCTTCATATTCATCTTTTAACATTCTTACACGTGTTAATTTTCCATCTTCTACTGGTACCCATACATATTGATTACCATATTCATCTTCTATTACATATCCTGAATCTGGATTTCCACCAGCAGCAGAGAACCCCTCTGGAATATATGGATTTGTAGCCGATATCTCTTTAAGTTCAGATATATTTATTGTTTCTGTATTTGATATTCCATTTTCATTATAAACTGTAAATTCATAGTCTCCATTCTCATTTACTTCAAATGTAGTGCTACTTCCCATTATAGTTTTTCCATCTGGCAACACTATTTGTTTAATCGATGTTCCATCTTTAGTTGTTGCACTTACTCTTATAGATATTTTGCCTTTTTCTTCATCTAATTCTTTCTCTAATTCTATTATTGGTTTTTCTGAATATTCCATCTGCTCATTACCTGGACCTTCATTTTCGTTAAAAACAAGTAACTTCACACCTATGGCTCCTATTGCAATAAGAATTAAAATCAATATAACAATTATTAAAGGCATAAATCTCCATCTCATAATTTCTTCTCCTTTATTTTTTATTATCATTATTATTAAAACATATATTGCTTTTTTTTTCAAATATATTTTAAAAATATAGAATTATTTACTGAAACTGTTAGACTCTAGTTGTTACAATTTCAATATTTGTTTTATAAATACAAAAACTTCATAAATTTGTGTACAAAATCTAGCAAAGTTTTATATAGTTGCTTTCCTAGTATATAAAAAACCTTATTGAATATTTCAATAAGGTTTTTTTATATACTTATATACTTAAATAGATTTTGTTATGCTGGATAAACACTTACTTGTTTTTTATCTTTACCTTTTCTTTCAAATTTAACTGTTCCATCTACTAAAGCAAATAAAGTGTCATCACTACCAATTCCAACATTAGTTCCTGGATGTACATTAGTTCCTCTTTGTCTTATTATAATATTTCCAGCTTTAACTATTTGTCCATCTGATTTTTTAACACCAAGTCTCTTTGACTCACTATCTCTTCCGTTCTTAACACTACCTTGACCTTTTTTGTGTGCCATGAAAGATTCACTCCTTTCGCTTTATATTTTATTTATACCATTTATTATATTTCGATATAATTTAATTTGCTAGTTTTATTTAGCTGTTGCTTTTTCTTTTTTTGGTGTACTAGCTGTTTTTTCTTTCTTTTCTGTAACTGTAGCTTTTTCTGCTTTCTCAGCTTTCTCTGCTTTTACTTTGATTGAAGTAATTTCAACTTTAGTATAATCTTGTCTATGTCCTCTTGTTTTTCTTTCATTCTTTTTAGCTTTGTATTTGAAAACTAAAATTTTCTTTCCTCTACCATTAGAAACTACTTTTCCTTCAACTTTTGCATTTGCTACATAAGGATTTCCAACTTGTATTTTTCCATTATCAGATAATAGGACTACTTTATCAAAAGATACTTTTTTTCCTTCTTCTGCTCCTAATTTTTCAAAAAATACAGTTTCTCCTTCTTGTACTTTGTATTGTCTTCCACATGCTTCAATTATTGCGTACATTTAAAATGCACCTCCCTTTTTTGTATACTCGCTAACTTCCAACTTAGGTAGCTAAAATAACTTTAGCATTTATAACCTTAGCTAAGCAGTTTACAGTAATAAATTTTAACATAGTTTTTATTCTTTGTCAAGCAATATTTTCTAGTATTTTACTGTATTATATGTGCTATATATTTATTAAATCATAATTAACATAATTAAAATTTTCTATTTCTAAACATACAAAAAGCAAACTTTAAAGTTTGCTTTTAATTTATACTCCATAATTTATATTAAGGTCCATCATGTTCTCTTTGGATTTTTTCATCATTTCTAACAACTTTATCTTGAACTGCTCCTTTGTCATATTTCCCTCTCGTTGTAACTCCTTCTTTTATACCTTGCATTGTTGTATCTTGCATAGCAGCTCTTGAAATACTTGTTCCGCTTTTTCCTTTTCCACTTTTTGTTTTATTCTTTCCAAATACTGATTTTGACTTATCAGTTTTCTTTCTTTCTTCTCTTTCAACATCTCTTAATGCTTTAATTAATTCGCTTCCTTCTTTATTATCAACACCTGATGTTGTTAAAATCGCTAATTCTAAATTTTCTATAATATCTTCTCCAACTAAATCTTGGTTAGAAAAAGTTACTTTAGCTACTGATTTTATTCTATTTCCTATTTCTTTAAACAACTCTATAATTCCCATATTAGCTAAGCTTAGCTTAGTTTTTCACCTCTCTTTTATTTAATAAAAAAACAATTCTATTTCTATTATAGCAGAAAAAAGTCCTAAAATCAAGGACTTTTTAAAAAATAATTTACATAATATTACTTATGGATCCATTTGGCTTTCAACATAGTAAATATCCTGTCTATTAACTCATATAATCTTTTAATCTTTTACTTCTACTTGGATGTCTTAATTTTCTTAATGCTTTTGCTTCAATTTGTCTAATTCTCTCACGAGTTACTTGGAATTCCTTACCAACTTCTTCAAGTGTTCTTGCTTTACCATCTTCTAATCCAAATCTTAGTTTTAATACTTTAGCTTCTCTTGGTGTTAATGTACTCATAACTTCTTCTAATTGCTCTTTTAATAAAGTATATGCTGCTGAATCATGTGGAGCCGGTGATTCATCATCTGGTATAAAATCTCCTAAATGACTATCATCTTCTTCTCCAATTGGTGTTTCTAGTGATACTGGATCTTGAGCTATTTTTTGTATTTCCATAACTTTTTCTACTGGTATTTCCATTTCTTCTGCAATTTCTTCTGGAGTTGGTTCTCTACCTAATATTTGAAGTAAATGTCGTGAAGTACGAATTAATTTATTTATAGTTTCAACCATAT
>CANEMG010000040.1 GCA_947428535.1 uncultured Clostridium sp.
AATCTATTGCATTTCCATAATTTAATGTATCATTTTCTTTTGTAACTGATGTTCCACCATTTGTTCGATAATCATATGTTACTGTATATGATGGTATTGTTATTTCGTTTACTCTACTTATATTTCCTACTAAGTCTTCTACTACCACATAGATGTATCTATTATTTCCTAAATTACTTATTGTAAAACTTCCTGTTCCTGTTTTTTTATTTGCTATTTCTATACTATTACTTGATGTTATTGTTGGATTTGTAAGCCTTTCTTTACTTATAATATATCTATACTTAGATACTCCTGAACCCTCTCCTAAAGTATTATGTCTATCATTCGCTTCTATTGTTACTACATTGTTGTTCAAACTTGATCTTGTTATTGTTGGTGCCGTATTGTCTAAATTTGAAATTGTGACTTTTTCTGTTCTTACGTTATTTAATCCATCTTTTATATATAATGCTGCTGTTGTTGTTCCATAAACATCACCAGTAAAATTATATGTTCTTGAATAGTTTTGTCCATTTTGAGTTGCTAATTCATAATCTGATTCACTATTAAAACCAATTTTTACTTTTCCAACTCCTTTATCTATAGCTGTATAAGTTATCTGTTTATTTTTTGTCCAGCCATTTATATTTCCTGTTTGACTACTTAATATTGGAGATTTTGCATCTATATATTCAACTCTTACTGGAACTAATTGACTAACATTTCCACATGCATCTTTAGCTTGTACATATACATTAGTAGCACCAACTGTTTCTGCTACTATATCAAATCTTCTAGTATAATTAAATCCACTTCTTGTTGCTGATCCCCAATCTGAAATTACTGTTGTTTTATCTTCATCTATTAATCTCATATATACTATATTATCATTAGAATTCCATGTATCATTAAATACAGCTGTTATAGTTCCTTTTGTACTATATTGGCCTGATGTACCATTTCCACTCACTGATGCTGATACTTTGGTTGGAGGATATCTATCTGGATAAGTCACCTCACTAGCATAGACTCCAAAACTATATAGTACTCCATTTAATGTTAAACTTCCAAAAAGTCTTATACTCATTGGTTGTGGCGCATTTTTTTCACTTATTATCATTTCTCCTACAACTGTTATTTCACCTGTTGAAGTATTTTGATTTGTAGAAATTATTCTACAAGTTGGTGGAACTATGGCTCCAGACCATGTATTTATACTAAATTTAGTCAAATCTATTCTTACAGTTGAATCTACTGGTTTTAATTTCCAAGTAGTTCTAGTAGTATTTTGATTTATAACTTGTACTACACTACTAGAATTTACAAATTTCTTACCACAACTAGTACAAGCTCCCTCATATAAACTTGTATGTTTTATTGTACTATATACTTGTCCACAACTACTACATGTGCCCTTTATTCCTGTTTTACATCCTAGTTGTTGTCCTGATGAATTATAACATTTATAATCTGTAGAAGATCCTCCACAAACTGTACAACGTTTAGAATGAGTTTGACCATCAGTATAAGGATAATATGCAGATCCCCATGTATGAGCTGGTTTAGGTAATTGTTTACTATATCCACATCCATCTGTACATTGAGTTATTTGATTTGCATATTTAAGTGAACATCCATAAGTTCCTATTGTTTTCAAAGTGTGCGCTTTTACATTTATTTTTGTATGACAAATAAAACATTCTTCCCAATGGTTCCTATCATCATATTTTTTCTCGTAAATGTGATTGTGATTTGCATCTGAACCAGTAGATAATCCTGTTAAATCTATTGTCTTTATTCCTGATACACTTCTCATTAAATTACCAATTCCACTGTTTAATTCTATCTCACTTTGTTCTTTCAAAATATTGCTTTCTTCACTTGCAAAACTTATATTCTCTAAACCTAGTAATATTACAATAAACATTACAATAATTAGTAATTTTTTATTTAATTCTATCTTATGAGCAATACTATTAGAGTAGATGACATCTACTCTTTTTTCTTTTATTAAATTTAATCCGTGTATGTTCAGTATCAAAACTTTTGTACTGTAGCATATCCCTTTGGCTCCTTATTACGCAATATTATCTTTATTTTACTATACTACTTTAGTATTTATATGTATATAAAAATAAGTTTACAATTTATGCCATCAAAAACAATTTTCTTACGCACTTACGCCTTCAGCAATTTTATCATTTTCATTACTTTTATATTTTCTTTAAAAAAAGAGTACTTATAATAATGTTTACATTATTATAAGTACTCTTTTTATTAATATTACTCAATCAGTTTTATAATTAACTTTAATTAGTTATCACCTTTTAATTTTTCGGCTCTATCTGTTGCAATTAAATTGTCAACCATTTCATCCATATTACCATTTAGAAAATCTTCCATTTGGAAAATACTAAATCCTATTCTATGATCTGTAATTCTTCCTTGAGGATAATTATATGTTCTTATTTTTTCACTTCTATCTCCAGAACCTACTTGGCTTCTTCTTTCACTTGCAACTGCTTTCTCTTGTTTTGCTCTTTCTATTTCGTAAATTCTAGAACGAAGTAATCTCATTGCATATTCTCTATTTTGAACTTGAGATCTTTCTGTTTGACATTCTGCTACGATTCCTGTTGGTTCATGTATAAGCCTTACTGCTGATGATGTTTTATTTACGTGTTGTCCTCCTGCTCCTGATGCTCTAAATACTTCCATTCTAATATCTGCTGGATTTATATCAACTTCTACTTCTTCTACTTCTGGTAAAACAGCTACTGTTGCTGTTGATGTATGAATTCTTCCACTACTTTCTGTATCTGGAACTCTTTGTACTCTGTGTACACCACTTTCAAATTTGAATCTACTATAAGCTCCTTTTCCTGTTATCATAAATGAAATTTCTTTATATCCACCAATTCCAGTTTCATTTTCATTTATAACTTGTATTTGAAAATGCTTTCTCTCAGCATACATTGAATACATTCTAAATAATACTCCTGCAAATAATGCTGCTTCTTCTCCTCCAGCTCCTGCTCTTATTTCACATATAACGTTATTGTCATCATTTGGATCTTTAGGAATTAACAAAATTTTTAATTCTTCTTCGATTTGAGGTAATTTTTCTTTTGCATCAAGCATTTCTATTTCTGCTAATTCCTTCATTTCTGAGTCACTTAACATTTCTTTTGCATCTTCCAAATTTTTAGTTACTTTTTTATATTCTCTATACTTCAAAACAATTTCTTCTATATCACTATGTTCTTTCATTAGCTTTTTCCATTCATTTTGTCTCGATATAACTTCTGGATCGCTTATCAATCCATTTAACTCTTCATATCTTTTTTCAACATCTTCTAATCTTTGAAACATATAAAAAACTTCCTTTTCTTTAAATTGCTATGATATTATACCACATATACCCATTTTATACAATATTTATAGAATTTTTATTTTTAATAGTAATAATGGTTATTCACTCTCCTTTTCTTTAAACTTAAATTTGCAGTCATTACCATATATTTGATTTTTTATGTAAACTATGCTATAATAAAATCACTGTGATTTGACACAGATTATAAAGAAAGCAGGAGGAACAAAAAATGGCAAGTAAACAGCAAGACCTTCGGGTAAACATCAATTTAACAGCAAAGGAGGCTGAAAAATTTTTGGATCACTTCAGTCTTAAAAACATTTTCGACTATATTGTATCTGATCCAAAAGTAGAACAGCTCTATGCTACTGTGCGGGACCTTGAAAACTCGGAGTTTCCTAAGACAATGACTGCAAGAACAAAATCGAAAAATGACTATATCTACAAGAATTTTGATGAGTTCAAGAAGATATTCGATAACTTCGTGACTCGATTCCTTATCTCAGAGTTTTTTAAAGAATTTTCAAAGTTCCCGTTCCGTGCCCCCAGCGTAATTGCAGAACGCTTAGAAAAACGAAAAGAAGAGCTCCTGGCGTGGACAATTTCTTGCGTGTTCACAGATTTACAGGCACGTGTCTATGTTAATTTTTTAAATATGGGGCAGCAGCCATTTAACATCTTTTAGTAAAACCAGAAAAACTCGGCGTGTGCAGACTGCATCGCCGGGTTTTCTGGTTCTTTAATATTTATCAAAATGTACTACTTCATTATATGGTTTTAATATTTTTTGTGGTATTTGTTCATCTTCATCTTTATATCCCAATGATACTAGCGCCACAAGCTCAATATTATCTGGCAAATTTAATATTTCTCTAGAAATATTCTTGTCTTCTATATGTTTTTTATGATTCATAAAGCAACTTAATATGCAGCATCCAAGTCCAAAACTCTCAGCTGATATAATTAGATTTTCAATTGCCAATGCTGTGCTTAATACATATTCCTCATACTTAGGATCATTACTTTTGTTAGCCAACACTGCAATAAGAATAGGAGCATCTTTTATAAATTGTCTATCCTCATATGTTAATGCTAATTTTTCTTTTACTTCTTTATCTTTTATTACAATATATTCTGCTACTTGACAATCTGGTTTGGGCTTTCCTCCAAATGGTGCACTTCTTGCACAATTTATTATACTTACTATAATATCATCTTGAATATCCTTATTTAAATATTTTCTATGACTTCTTCTATTTTTTATTAAATTTATTATATCATTTTGGTTATTCATATCCCCTCCTCCATAATTTTTTTATCTTTAACATCCATTCGTAATAAAATATTAAATTCAGCAACATATGTCCCTAAATGGTCAAAAATGTCCAAAAACTACAGTCCCCGATTGGACATTTTTTCTAATATTTCTTTTTCTCTTTTTGAACAAGTAAATATTATTATTTGATTATCTTTAAAATTTGCAGTTAAATATCTTAATATATTTTCTAATCTTTCATCATCAAAATATGCAAATGCTTCATCTAATATTATTGGCATTGCTTCATCTGATATTTCATTTAATGCACTTAGTCTTAAAGATATATACATTTGGTCTATTGTACCAACACTCAATCTTGATACAGGTATATAACTTCCGTTTGGAATTTCTACATTTAGCCCTTCATCATCATTTAAAACTATATTGTTATATCTTCCATTTGATATTTTTGAAATTATATCACAAAGATTACTTACAAATCGTGGGCTTATATTTTCTTTTACTTTATTATAAGCTTTTTCTAAACATTCTTTTGCAATATTATAAGAATTATTTAGTGATAGTAACTCTTCTCTTTCATTTTCTGCATCTTCTAGTTCTTCTTCTATTTTAGCTAAATCATCTAATTTATTGTTTACATCTTCAGCTCTATCTTCTATTGTCTTTATTTCAAACTTAATAGTATTTATTCTATTTTCTTTTCTTTCTATCTCCTTTAAAAGGTTATCATATGTAGAATTTAAATTTCTTTCTATGTATCCTATTTCTAAACTGTCTTCATATTTTTCTATAAGCTCTATTTTTTCATTTTCGATTTCTTTTTCTAACTTTTCTTCTTTATCTCTTGCCTCTATTTCTTGTGCTTCCCTATTTTTGTTCAACACTTCTATTTCATTTATTATTTTCTCTTTATCTATGTCTTTATTTATTTTACTTATTTGAGCTTTTTTACTGTCATTATATCTTTTATACATAATAATAACTACTGGTACTAAAAATGCAAAATTTATTATTTTATGAGGATTTATAATCATAAGTGCTATAAATAATATTATGCAAATTGCTAAAACTATATAATAATTTCTAAAACTTACTTTTTCATAACTTTGATCCATTTTACTTTCTGATATTTTTGAATTTAACTCTTTAATTTTTTCATTATATTCTTTTTCTAAGTTTTTGTTAAAATTTATTTCAGCTGTTTTTATTCGATTATTATCTAACTTATTTTTTACTTCTTTTAAAAACTCTTTTTGTATTTCTTCTTGTTTTTGCTCTACAATTAATTTTTCTTTTCTATCAGAACTATTATATATATTTTCTCGATAAGAATCTAAATTTCTTTTTTGATCAATTAACCTATGTATTTTATTTTCTACAATATTTATTGGTCTCTGAGATGTTCTAGTTGTTCCTACTTCTTCATTTTGCTTTCTATTAATTTTGTCTAAAGACTTTTTAAAAGATATACTATCATCTCCAGATGATACTAAATTACTTATCTTCTGCACAATACTGTTTTGACTTGATTTGCTCAATTTTATTCCTTCTTGTTCTGAAATTGCTGTACTGTAAAAAGTCTCTTCATCTATTCCTGTTTGCTCTGTAAAAAAATCTATTCCTTTTGTTTTATCTATTTTAAAAGTCTTAGAAATGTCTTCTTTATTAGAATTATAAATTATAGGATTTTTCTTTTTAAATTCTCTATAAACTTCAAATTCTTCACCATTATCTAATGTATAATTTATTTTTCCGGAAAACTCATCTGTATCCCAAGGCTTAAATTTATCAAAATCTGATATATCTTTTCCATTTTTATTCTTTGATATACCATACAACATACTAGAAATAAATTTCTGCATACTAGATTTTCCAGCTTCGTTTTCTCCAAATATTATATTGATTCCATCTGATAACTTAAGTTCTTTATCTTTTAATTTACCAAATGAATTTATCTTCAAATTATTAATCTTCACCTTATATCACCTATTTTTACATTTATTATTGCATACTACTTTTAATTACATTGATTCTAATCCTATTTCAATAGCCTTTTCATATTCCTCTTCTGTGCATAATCCTTTTTCATACATATTCATAACTTCTTTTATAAATATTCCTTTTAAATTATTTTGCATAGCTAATTCTTCTATATTATAATTTAGAGTACTAAAATTTTTTATTTTTAAAATATTATCTGATGATAATATTTTTAATATATCTCTAGGATTTATTTCAAAATTTCTTTTTCCTATCAAAATAATCTTGTACATATTCATTGGATTTAATTCTAGACTTAATATTTTTTCTATTAAATCTTCTTTTGAATATAACTCATCTACTCGTAATTCCAATTCTTCAAATTTTCTATCATCTAACACTATAAACTTAGTATTAAAGCTATCTTTTGAAATATCTCCTACTATCATTCCGTGTTCACCTAACTCATCAAATCCTAAAGATATTGGAGAACCTGGATAATAAATTCTATTTTTGTTTTCCAGATTATTTTTATGTATATGTCCAAGTGCTATGTAATCAAATCCAATAGAGTTTAATTTAGATTCTAAAATTGGATTATATGCCATTCCATCTTTATCTTTTGCTCCATTTAAATCACAATGTGTAATTAGTATATTTAACTTACTTTGATCTACTATTTTTATATTTTCAAGAACACTTTCATTCATATAAAATTCTGTAAATGCCATACCATATATATTTACATTTTCATCTTCATATCTTTCTACATATGAATTGCTAAAAATGTTTACATTTTCACCAAAATCATATATATCATAATAAGAGTTTTTTATATATGGATCATGGTTTCCTGGTGTTATAAATATTTTAGTATTTGGTATTTCTTTAAATAACTTAGCTATATAATCTATTGTAGATTTTTTTACATATTCATGTTCATATAG
>CANEMG010000041.1 GCA_947428535.1 uncultured Clostridium sp.
TATATATGATGACATAACAAAAAAATACAGAATGATAATGACATTTGAAGTTAAATATGATGGATTAACAAATTCATTAGTATAAAATAGAAGGGAGAAAGAAAATGGAAGAAAATACAAATATGGAGTTGCCAAATTTGAGTACATTAAGTAGCTTATATTATTCAGAAACAAAAGATGGAGTAAAAACGCAAATATGTTTATTAGAAGAAATACCAGGATTTGAAGAAGCACCAGAGCCAGTAACAGGAAGTGCGGTAGACATTGATTATGAGTTTTCAAGACCAGGTAAAGTAAAAGCAGGAACAATAGAAATACCTGTGTATTATACACATACTCAACATAAAAGGTTAAAAGCAATAGAAAGAAAAGATTTATATTTCTTTAGAAAATATCCAGATAGCACAGCGCCTGAAGGAGAAGAACCACTAGTGCAAATGTTTAGAGGTAGTTTAACAGTAGTTGGAGATACTTTAGCAGATGAAGACTGGATAAAAGATAAAGTTGTATTATTTAGAACAACAGCAGTAGAAGAAATGTATGGATTACCAGAAACAAAACAATAAAATAGATTATTGAGGGCAAATTCAATTTGCTCTCTTTTGCAAAGGAGAGAATAAAATGAATTTAAATATAAAAAGTAAAAAAGTAGAGTTAATATTTACAACAAAGAAGATAGTAAATTTAACAAAAGATATAAAAGAGAAAAACTTAGAAGATTTATATTTTAAAATAATGAACGAAAAAAATATAGAAGCATTAGTTGATTTAATATATGCATTTGCAGAGGACAGAGACACAGGACTAAATAGCTTCAATAATATAGATGAAGTATATGATTTTATAGATGATTATATGAAAGAAAATCAAAAAACATATGATGACATATTTAATGAGATAGCTGAGGCGATAAATGAAGAGGGTTTTTTCAAAACAAAAATGACAAAGGAAGAAATGCAAGAGAAGATGAACAATCCTTTATTGTCACTAAATATGGACGAAGTAATAAAAACATCAGCAGAAAAAGCAATGGCAACAGCAGTATCGGCAGAGTTCGACAAAGAAGAAAAGAAGGAAAACAAAGCTTAGAAAGTGTAGTCGATAAATTAAAAGAATCCGAGACTTTAAAAGAAAGCATATTAAATTTAGAACCTTTAGCATATTATTATGGACTAAAGCCTTATGAATTTTGGAATGGAAGATACAGAGAAATATATTTATATTGTGAAATGCAAGTCATAAAAGAAAAAGATAATTTAAAACAAGATATAAACCTATATGATGCCGTAACAGATAAAATGATACAGTCTGATGCGTTCTTAAATAAGAAGCCTAAAGTAATTTCTATAAGAAAAATGTTCGAAAATCTGTTTGCACGATAGTGGAAAGTGGCGAAAAAATAACTTGCAATAAAAAGTATGTTGTCGTATAATGTATCCATATAAAAACATATGGAGGTTAATAAATGTCTATTTTTAATCAGAGAGTTAAACAAAGTATAGATAACTATAAAGAAGATTTAAAACCTAAAAATGGAAAGTTACATATACTATTAATAGAAACAATTGTAGATAATGAGTATAATCAGAAGAAAGAATATATGTCAAAAATAAATGATTTCTTAGATTTTATGCAAGAAAATAAATATGAAATATTAGATGTAAAACTAAATATAAATAGCGAAAGAAGTATGGCGGGATATTCATATGAGACTTTGATAACATATAAGTAAAGCACTTACAATAGTAAGTGTTTTTATTTTGGAAAAAATATTTTAAAAGAAAGTAATTAAATAATTAGAAAACATCAGTAGAAATACTGGTGTTTTTTTATACCCAAAAAGAAAGAGGGTGATGAAAATAACAGTAGAAGAAATAGATATTTTAGTACAAGCAAATATCGAGGGTGCTTTAAAAGAATTTAAGAAACTTATACCAGAAATAAAAAAGCAGATAGGTAAGGCAAAACAAGAATTTAATAATTTAGATATAAAAGCTAAAATTGATACTGTTGATATGAAACAAGTAAGTAATGAAGTACAAAAAGTAAAAAAACAGATAAAAGAAACTTTTAATCCAAATAGTACTTATGGATTAAAAATAAATGGCAAATCAGTAATAGAGTATCATAAATCCTTAAAAGAGATAGAAAAGCAAGCAGAGGCAATTAAAGATACAAATATAAGACCGAATAAAATAGCACATAAACCAACAATTAAATCAACAGATGATAATATGGAATTGCAAAATTCAGTAGTTAATATACAGCCAAGCCAAAAGAATTTAGATATATGGGATACATTAAAATTAAAAATACAACAAGTTAAGCCAGTTATCCAACAGTTTAAACAAGAAATTAAAAACTTAAATTCTAATAACGCACAGATAGATTATATTAATCAGAAAATACAAGATATAAAAGATACTTTAGCAACGATAGATAATGGAAAAGGTCCAGAATTTGATAGTTCAGAGATTTTAAAAATGAAAGCAGAACTAGAGAAATTAGAAGAACAAAAAAGTAGACTAGAAACAAAAGGAAAAAATAATATATTTGCAAGTTTATTAACGAATTTAAGAAAATTGATGTCACAGCTAGGAAATATATCAAATTTAACTGTAAAAATTAAAAATCAAATAAAACAATGGAGTTCAAGTTTAAAAGGTGGATTATCACAAATTTTAAAATATGCAGGAGCTCTTTTTTCTTTGCAAGGAATTTATTCATTGTTGAGGGGGTCCGCTAATAGTTGGTTATCAAGTCAAAATGCGCAAGCAAAACAATTGTCAGCAAATATAGAATATATGAAACATGCTTTAGGAAGTGTTTTTGCAGGAGTAATACAATATGTAACAAACTTAGTTTATAAATTGATGAAAGCGGTTCAAAGTTTAGTTTATGCATTTACAGGAGTAAATATATTTGCAAAAGCAACAGCAAGTTCAATGAAAGGTGCTTCTAAAAGTGCAAAAGATACAAATAAATCTTTAGCAGGAGTACATAACGAGATAGACAATGTATCAGATAGTAAAAATAGTGGCGGTGGAGGTTTTGCATCTCCTAGTATGGATTTATCAAAAATAGACAGCCAAATGAGTCCATTAGCACAAAAATTGTATGATTTTTTTAAACCTTTAAAGGAAAGTTGGGACAAATATGGTGCTGATTTAATTGCACAAGTAAAAATAACAGCTAGTCAAGTAGGCTATTTAATTTCATCAGTATGGGGAAGTTTTGAAAACATAATTACTAATGGAACAGTATATACAACTTTAGAATTGATTTTAGCGATTATAGGAAATATAGCAGAAGCCTTTGCAAATGCTTGGAATTATAACGGAAATGGAGATGCAATAATACAAAGTTTAGCTAATGCTTTTAATAATTTATTAACTGCTATAAACAATGTAGCCAAAAGCGATAAATTTCAAGAATTTTTAAATATATGTTCAGACAAATTTAGGATAATAGCAGAAAAAATAGAATCTATAAACTGGCAACCTATGATTGATGCACTATTTGATATGGGGTCATCTATAGGTGTTGTAGCTTTAAATGTATTAACAATATTAGTTGATATATTTAAATGGTTTGTTGAACACCCAGATGTTGCAATAATTTTAGTAAGTATTGCGGGTGCCTTATTACTAATAGGAAGTGCTCTAAGAGGTATTTCGGGACTACTTGAGATTTATGAAATGATTTCCGGAATTGCAAAAATTTTAGAAGTTTCTGTGTCAACTGTTATATCAGTTGTTGGTGGAATAGTTCTAGTAGTTATGGGGGCAGTAACAGCGATTTCAAGTTTTATGTCTATGCTTTCAGAAGGATTTAGCTGGATAAAAGAAATAATAATGGTTGTTGGCATAGCGATTACAGCGGTTGGAGCTATTATACTGGGAGTTCCAGCACTAGTTGCAGGTGTTGTAGCAGTAATAGTGGCCGTAGTAGCGACATTGATAGTAGTGATAAAAGAACATTGGGAAACTATAAAACAAACTACAATAAATATTTGGAATGCGGTTAAAGATTTTTTAAGTAGTTTATGGGAAAGCATTAAAGAAAAAGCGGTTACTGTTTTTGAAAATGTAAAGAATAAAATTGCAGAAATATTTGGAAATATTAAAGCAAAGGCAATAGAAATCTGGAATAATATAAAATCTTCAATATCAGAAAAAATAAATAATCTAAAGACAAACATATCTACAGCATTAAGCAATATAAGTAATACTTGGAATAATGTATGGACAAACTTAAAAACAACTGTATCTAATATCTGGAATAGTATTTGGAGTACAATAAAAGGAATAATTAATAAAATTCTAGGTGGAATAGAAAGTTTTGCAAACGGAATAGTAAGAGGAGTAAATAAAGTTTTAAGTGCATTAGATGGAGTAGTAAATGCAGTAGGAAGTGTAATAGGTGTAGATATACACGTTTCTCCAATGAATGAAATATCATTACCGAGATTAAAAACTGGAGGAGTATTATATGAAGAAACTCAATTTGTAGGTGGAGAATATTCTGGTGCAAGAAATAATCCAGAAATAGTATCCCCAGTTAATTTAATATATGAAACACAAAGAAGAGCAATAGAAGATAGCAATATGAGTGGACAAGGTGGAGATACAACTTATATATTTAAAATTGGAAATACAACAATAGCAGAAATATGTATTGATGAATTTAAAAGAATAAAAAGACAAACAGGAAAAGATTTAGAAGTAATATGTGATAGTTAGGAGGAACAATTATGTTATGGAAAATTGGAGATAAAGTAATGAAAAGTCCTAGCACATATGATGATGATATTGAAGATGTAGATAATGATAGCTATACAAGTATAGTAGATGCATCTTTAATAGATAATCCAATTGCAGTAGGAATGTTAAAATGCAATATGTCTTGGGATGATTTAACAGAAGCAGAAGCAGAAGAACTTTTGCAAGCAACATATAAAAATCCTATGATAGTAACAATTAAAGCTCCCTCTATACCAGGAGGAATGTTACAAAATGCAGAATTTAGAGTAAGTAAGAGAAAATCAAAAATGCACTCAACAGGTTTAGATGAAGACACTTCCAAATCTTATTGGCAAGTGTCTTTTGATATGATGCAAAAAAGTTTAACAGAACAACAAAAACGAGCAGTTGAGGAGGCTAATAGATAATGTATAAAACAAGTGAAAATTATAAAAAACAAGTGTATCAAGATAACACAAGACATTTATTAAAAGTATTTTTAGATGATTTTGAAGTTGAAAGTAGATATATTGGAGATTTTAAGCCTTCATTTAAAGTTTTTGATAATGATGAATTTACTTTTGGATCTGTTATATCTCGAATGGTTAAATTAAAACTACATAAAAATGCTTTGACAAAAGAAAATTATAGTGTAGTAAAAATAACAACAGGAATTAATGGTGAAGAAATACCATATGGGGAATTTACAATTGATGATAAAAAGGAAGTTAATGGTAATGCAATAGAGTTAGAATTGATAGATTATATACCAAAGTTTAATTTTGATTATAATACAACAGCTACATTTCCAGCAACATTGTTAGATATAGCAAATGATATATGTTCACAAGCAGAAGTGGAACTTCGGTTCTACTTCTTTTTTAAATCAAGATACAGAAATTTATGTTTGGGATAACACGATAACAGCGAGAGAATATCTTTCTTATATCGCAGAACAAGCTGGAGCTTTTGCTTGTATAGGCAGAGATGGAAAATTATATTTTAGAAAAATTGGGGAAGATATTGTTGAGCTTGATAAGAGATTTCTAAAAGATATGAAATGGGGAGACTCTTTTAAAATAAGTCGTATTGCATATGAAGATGGTATACAAGACTATAAAAAAGGAACTGTAACTGACAGCACAGTATGGATAAATCAAGACAATATGTATATTACAAAGCAAGAACAGATAGATAATATATACAATTATTATAAAGATTTTGAATGTTATTCCTTTGAAGGAAGTACAATAATAGATCCTGCTATCGATGTGGGGGATATAATAGTAATCGACAATAAAAGAATTATATATCAAGGGGAATTAAGCTATACAGGCAAGTTTAAAGCATCTATAAAGAGCAATGTAAAAAATAAAACTAAACAAGAAACTTCAACTAAAAAGAAATCAGAAAAGGCAAGAATTAGAAGAATAGAAAGCAAGATAAACGAAGTTGAAGGCAATATAACCCTACTAGGAAAAGAAGTTAGCGAATATGAAGATAAGTTATCAGAAATAAAGCTAGATGTAGATTCAATAACACAAAAAGTAGAAAATGTAGCAGACTTAACAAGAGAAGTAAATGGGGCAACGAAAATACAGTTAGATAATTGTATGGCAGGAGAATTAATAGAGTTACATATTTATGGTAATAATACAGTATTTGACAGTCAGTATTTATCAGATGATTTAGTTTTAGATGATGATGTAGATTTATTTGGAGATAGTTTCATAAAAATAACAAGACAAGTAAAAGATGGAGAAAATGTAAAAGAAGAATATGAAATTATTGACTTAGGTATAGATACAGTTTTAAGGCAATATGAAGGAGTATTTGATGAGTATGTCATTAAGGACAACAAAGCTAAAATAATAAGAAGAATTGGTGTAGATGATGAAGATAATAAGTATATATTAGAAAACGAGATAATAGAAGATTTAGGAGAATTTATACTTTTATTAGGTAAGGGTACCAATTATATAGAAATATTAAATTATGTTGCAAACATAAAAGCTAAATATGTAGTTATAAATGATTTTACGAGTAAGTTTGCAACTACAGTAGAGTTAAAAACATCAATTACTCAAATGGCAGACAGTATAAATCTAACAGTAAGTAAGAAACTTAATAAAGAAGATGTTATAGCAGGAATTAATATGGCAGTTCTTAAAGAAAAAGGGGAAGAAGTTTCAGAAGAAGAAGTAGAGAAATCTATTATACAGTTGTTTGCTAATATATTAGAAATAGATGCGGACAATCTAAAAGTAGATAAATATGGAACAACGACTATCATAAAAGGAATTATAGCAGGATTAAATTTATGGCGAGATTATGCTAATAATATCGGAAGATCTTGGTTAACTAAAGACTTTGTACAGAATAACAATACGTACAGAAGTGGATTATTAATTAAAGATAGTGGAGGATACAATAGTGATTTTATATTTGCAGGAATGCCTGTTAATGGAGGAAATTGGAGTACTGGTAATGCAAATTTAAGAATTTTTCATAATGGAGAAGTAAAAGCTAAATGGTTTTCAGTAAATGGAGAAAGTGGTTATTTTTATGTTGATTACAATAATGGGCAACATGCAATGATTTTTGATAGGTATGGTGTTGAGAAATATTTAAGCAACGGAAACCGTTGGACCTACGAGGGAATGACTTTTATTGATAATATAGCATATGGACATAGTTTATTTTTATATGATGCTAAAACATATTCTATACGTGATGCAGTTCATAATAAATATT
>CANEMG010000042.1 GCA_947428535.1 uncultured Clostridium sp.
AAAAATGAATCTGTAGCTTTTAGAAAAGGTGAAGACTTAAAAGAAGCTAAAAAAGTAGCAGAAAAAATGAAAGAAATAACTGTAAAAATAGCTGTAAAAGCTGGAGATAATGGAAAATTATTTGGAGGAGTTACAGCAAAAGAAATAGCAGAAACACTAAAAAGTGATTTTGGTATAGATGTAGATAAAAAGAAAGTATTATTATCAGAAACAATAAAAGTAGCAGGAACTACAAAAGTAGATATAAAGCTAAATGAAGGAGTTGTAGCTACAGTACAAGTAATGGTTGTACCAAAATAAACAATATTAAAGAGGTATAAAAATGGAGTTAGGAAAAATACCACCACATGATATAGAAGCAGAACAAGCAATATTAGGTTGTATGTTAACAGATAAAGATTCTGTTATAAGTGCAATAGAAGTTTTAAAAGAAGATGCTTTTTATAGAGAAGATAATAAAGCAATTTATTCAGCTATACTAGGTTTATATGCTAAAAGTGAACCTATAGATATAATAACTGTAAAAGCAGAACTTGTTGAAAGTGGAAAATTTGAAAGGGTGGGAGGATTAGAGTATTTAGCAAGCCTTCCAGAAAGAGTTCCAACAACTGCTAATGTTGAAAAATATATTAAAATTGTTGAAGAAAAATCAATGCTTAGAAATTTAATAAATTCTGCAAATGAATTAGTTTCACTAGGATATGATGAATCAGAAGATGTAGATCAAATAATGGATTTAGCAGAAAAAAAGATTTTTGATTTAGCTCAAAAGAAAAATACAAAAGGATATACAGCAATAAAAGATGTTTTAGTAGAATCTTTTGCAAAATTAGAAGAATTATATAATAGAAAAGGTAGAATAAGTGGAACACCAACAGGGTTTGCAGATTTAGATTTAAAAACATCAGGACTTCATAATTCAGATTTACTAATAGTTGCAGCAAGACCTGCTATGGGTAAATCTGCATTTGCAATAAATTTAGCAACAAATGTAGCTTTACAAGCTGGAAAGCCAGTAGCAATATTTAACCTAGAGATGTCAAAAGAACAAGTAGGAAACAGAATTTTATGTAGTGAAGCAATGGTAGATAGCAATAAAATAAGAACAGGACAAGTAGAAGATGATGATTGGGTAAAGCTTGCCTCAACATTAGGAAGACTTTCAGAAGCGCCAATTTATATAGATGATACAGCAGGTATATCAATAATGGAAATACGTGCTAAATGTAGAAAGCTAAAATTGGAAAGAGATATAGGATTAGTAGTAATAGATTATTTACAACTTATACAAGGAAGTGGCGGTAAGAATACAAGCCGTGAGCAAGAAATTTCAGAGATAAGTAGATCTTTAAAAATATTAGCAAAAGAATTAGATATACCAGTTATAGCTTTATCACAGCTTTCACGTAGTGTTGAAAAACGAGATGATAAAAGACCAATGCTATCAGACTTAAGAGAGTCAGGAGCAATAGAGCAAGATGCTGATATAGTAATATTTCTTTATAGAGATGATTATTATAACGAAGATAGTGAAAAGAAAAATGTAGCAGAAGTAATTTTAGCTAAACACAGAGGTGGTTCAACAGGAACAGTAGATTTAGCTTGGCTTCCAAGTTATACTAAGTTTGCAAACTTAGAAAGAAGATTTTTTGAAGAAGAACAATGACCAATTGGGGACGCATGTTTTTGGACATAAATGACCTGAAATTAACGTATGTTTAAAAAATTGAAACATACGTTAAAAAGTGGACAAAAATGTCCAAAAACATGCGTCCCTGATTGGTCAGAGAATGGAGAAAAAATGTTAAAAGAAAAAGTTTTAACTGCAATAAAAAAATATAATTTAATAGAGCCTAATGATAAAATTGTGCTAGGAGTTTCTGGTGGTCCAGATTCTATTTCAATGCTTCATATACTAAATGAGCTAAGAAAAGAACAAAAATTGGATTTTGATATATATGTAGCTCATATTAATCATGGTATAAGAGAAAATGCCAAACGCGATGAGAAGTTTGTTAGTAACTTTTGTAAGGAAATTGGTGTAGAGTGTTATATCTTAAATACAAATATTAGGGAGAGTGCAGAAAAGGAAAAAAGAGGTTTAGAAGAAACTGGAAGAATTGTTAGATATAAATTTTTTGATGAAGTTTTAGATAAAACACATTCAAATAAAATAGCAATTGCACATAATCAAAATGATAATGTGGAAACTGTTATTATGAATATTGCAAGAGGTAGCGGATTAGCAGGATTAAAGGGAATTGAAGCTAAAAATGGAAAATATATTAGACCACTAATTGAATGTAAAAGAGAAGAAATTGAAGAATATTGTGAAAAAGAAAATTTAAAACCAAGACATGATGAATCAAATGATGAGAATATTTATACAAGAAACAAGATAAGAAATATAGCAATTCCATACATAAAAAAAGAATTAAATCCTAATATAATTGATACTATAAGTAGATTATCAGATATTGTAAAAGATGATTTAAATTATTTAGATATTCAAACAAAAGAAGCATATAATAATATGTGCATAGAAGAAAAAAATATCACAGAAAATGTATATAATGTGGAAAAAGAGGCTAAAATTATATTAGATGTTAAAAAATTTAATAAACAGAATATAGCAATTCAAAAGAGAGTAATTTTGTATGCAATAAATAAGCTATTTGGAACAACAAAAGGCATTGAAAAGATACATATAGAAGATATGATAAAACTTTGTAACAATAATATTGGAAATAAATATCTAACTCCAAATAAGAAAACAAAAATTGTAATCAAAAATAAAAAAATATACATCGAGACTGTAATATAAGTAGCCGTAAAGGCTTAAAAATGCAAATGTTACAGAATTATTATTTTTGAAATAAGGTATTGAAAAAGGAATTTTACTATGCTATATTTTATCCAACAATAAAATTAGTGAAAGAACAAAACGTTCTGTAAGCAGAATATGGAGGAATTTAATTTTGAAGAATGGAATTAAGACATTAGCAGTATGGCTAATATTAGGTATCATTTTTATAGGATTATTAAATGCAGCATTTAATGATCCAGAAACAAAGATGAGTTATTCTGAATTAATAGGTAAAATATCATCAGGAGAAGTTTCAGAAATTGAAATAGCTTCTGATAAATCAACTGCATATGTAACTTTAAAAGGATCAGAATCTACATCTAAAGCATCACAAAAAGAAGTTACAATACCTAGTTTAGATGCATTTATGGATCAGGTATCTAATAATATAGTAAGTGGACAATTAACATTAACACAAGAAGAAGAATCAATAATAATGACTGTGCTTAGTGCATTTTCACCATTTATTATATTAATAGTATTTTTAATATTCTGGTTATTACTTATGAATCCAAATCAAAATAATAACAAATCAATGACTTTTGGAAAAAGCAAAGCTAGAATGTTAAATTCAAATGATGAAAAAACAAAAGTAACATTTAAAGATGTTGCAGGAATTGAAGAAGAAAAAGAGGAATTAGCAGAAATAGTAGAATTTTTAAAAGCACCTAAAAAGTTTACAGATATGGGAGCTAGAATTCCAAAAGGAGTTTTATTAGTAGGTCATCCAGGAACTGGTAAAACATTACTTGCAAAAGCAGTAGCAGGAGAGGCAGGAGTACCATTCTTTATTATAAGTGGTTCTGACTTTGTTGAAATGTTTGTTGGTGTTGGTGCTTCAAGAGTAAGAGATTTGTTTGATCAAGCTAAGAAAAATGCACCATGTATAATATTTATAGATGAAATTGATGCAGTAGGACGTCAAAGAGGTGCAGGACTTGGTGGAGGACATGATGAAAGAGAACAAACATTAAATCAATTATTAGTTGAAATGGATGGATTCGCAGCTAATGAAGGTGTAATAGTAATGGCTGCAACAAACAGACCAGATGTATTAGATAAAGCTTTATTAAGAGCTGGAAGATTTGATAGACAAATAGTAGTAGGATCACCAGATATAAAAGCAAGAGAAGAAATATTAAAAGTGCATGCAAGAAAGAAAAAACTTTCTGATGATGTAGATTTATCTACAATAGCTAGAAATACAGCAGGGTTTGTTGGAGCAGATTTAGAAAATATTTTGAATGAAGCAGCATTATTAGCAGCAAGAAGAGATAAAACAGAAATAGGAATGTTAGAAATAGAAGATGCGATGGTAAAAGTAACTATAGGACCAGAGAAAAAATCAAGAGTAATAAGTGATAGAGAAAAGAAACTTGTTGCTTTCCATGAAGCAGGTCATGCAGTTGCAAGTAGATTTTTACCAACACAAGATGCAGTACATCAAATATCAATTATTCCTAGAGGAATGGCTGGTGGTTATACAATGTATAGACCATCAGAAGATAAACAATTTATGAGTAAATCTGAAATGGAAGAACAAATTATATCATTATTAGGAGGTAGAGTTGCCGAAGAATTAGTTTTAGGAGATATTTCTACAGGAGCAAGTAATGATATTGAAAGAGCTTCAAAGATAGCTAGAAGTATGGTTACTAAATATGGTATGAGTAAACGTTTAGGAGCAATTACATTTGGTTCAGGACAAGAGGAAGTATTCTTAGGAAGAGACTTTACTCAACAAAAGAACTTTAGTGAAGAAACTTCTGGATTAATAGATGAAGAAGTTAAGAAAATAATAGACACAGCTTACCAAAATACGGTAGATATTTTAAATGCCAATATGGAAAAATTACAAAGAGTAGCAGGTGTCTTATTGGAAAGAGAAAAGATAGATGGAGAAGAGTTCGAAGCAATTATGAATTCATAAACTCCTTAAATATATCTAATTAAATACTAAAAACAAAAGTGAATTTTAAAGATAATCTTTGAAGTTCACTTTTGTTATATTATAAGAGATTTTTCCAAAATTCCTATAATTTTTAAATATGAAAACTAAAAGCCAATAAAATGCAGATTATAATTGACTTTTGAATAATATGAGCGTATAATGATTATGTTAATAATAATTGCACATATGTGCACATCACCAAAGGAGGGAACTTTATGAGGCAATTAGAAAAAATTTTTAAATTGCGGGAAAACAAAACGACATTGAGAACAGAGGCGCTGGCGGGAATCACAACTTTTATGACAATGGCATATATTTTGGCTGTGAATCCATCAATCCTTTCTGCAGCGGGAATGGATAGAAATGCCGTGTTTGTTGCTACTGTTTTGGCATCAGCTATCGGAACATTACTGATGGCGGTACTGGCAAATTATCCATTTGCACTGGCACCGGGTATGGGGTTAAATGCATTTTTTGCATATACTGTTGTACTGGGAATGGGATATAGCTGGCAATTTGCGTTAACGGCAGTATTAGTTGAAGGTATCTTATTTATCATTTTATCTTTGACTAATGTTCGTGAATCAATATTTAACTCTATTCCACAAACACTGAAGTATGCAGTTTCAGCCGGAATAGGATTGTTTATTGCATTTATTGGTTTGCAAAACGCCAAAATTGTAGTACCGAGCGAGTCTACTTGTGTGGGGTTATTTGATTTTTCAAGCGCTTCAAAAACCGAAACGGTCACTGTTGTGTTAACAATGGTAGGCATATTGATTACAGCCTGGCTACTTATCAAGAAAGTTAAAGGTGGAATCCTTTTTGGTATCTTGATAACGTGGGGGTTAGGAATCGTTTGTCAACTGGCAGGTATTTATGTACCAAACCCTGAAATCGGAATGTATAGTTTACTTCCAGATTTTTCACAGGGACTGAACATTGGTGCAATAAGTTCTACTATTGGAAAGTTTGAGTTTAGCAATATTATTAGCTTGGACTTTTTGGTGGTAATGTTTTCTTTCTTATTTGTGGACATGTTTGATACTTTAGGAACACTTATTGGAGTGGCTTCTAAAGCAGATATGCTTGATAAAGAAGGAAAACTGCCTCGGATCAAAGGGGCATTACTGTCAGATTCGATTGCAACGGTGGCGGGAGCATTCTTAGGTACATCGACAACTACAACTTTTGTTGAAAGTGCATCAGGTGTTGCAGTAGGAGGAAGAACGGGACTAAGTTCGATAGTAACAGGATTACTGTTTTTGCTGTCACTGTTATTGTCCCCGATCTTTTTAGCGATTCCATCTTTTGCAACAGCACCAGCATTAGTTATAGTAGGGCTGATGATGCTTGAGTCTGTTTTAAAAATTGATTTTACAGATTATACAGAATCTGTTCCGGCATATATATGCATAATTGCTATGCCATTTATGTACAGTATTTCTGAAGGAATATGTATGGGAGTTATCTCCTATGTAGTAATCAATTTAGTAACAGGAAAAGCAAAAGAAAAGAAGGTTAGCGCAATACTTGTTGTGCTGGCAATAGTATTCATTTTGAAATATATTTTGATATAGAATAGGATGAGTATACAATTGAATAGTGTTAGAAAGCCCCAGAGAGAAATCTCTGGGGCTTTCTGGGTTAATTTGAAAATGATGAGTCTGAAGACTTCCATTTCGATTTTATAAGCTTGATTTTTTTTATTAAAAGTATTACTAATATACTTCCGATTAATCCACAAAAGAAACCAATTATATTAGTACTTGTGTTATACCTATACCATGCGTTATTTATAAAATCTAAAGTACTAAAATTAGAATATTTAGTACTTCCAAGTAATATTTGTAAATATATATAGAAATTTGGAATATTTATAAAAAATAAATGCGTTTCTACAATAGTAAATGTATTTTCAGCAATTAAATCAGTTAACTTAGTTTGCCCTATCTTTCTTGAAAGAAATTCCATAATCTCATAATAAAAAATTATGCCAGTAAATGAAGTTATAATTGGTAAATACCAAGTTTTAAAGTTATTCATTAAAGCAGTAGATGAGAAATTAACTCTGTTTCCAAATTTAGTAATTAATATAAGATTTATAAAAATACATAAACAACATATTGGTAATTTACGTATTTTTAGTAAATGTTTTTCAATATATTTATTAAAGAAATAGCCAAAATGGAAGAATTGAATATAAAAAGAGATTTTAAGAAGAAATATCCATAAATCTCCTTTAGTATTGTATTGATTAATGCATAAATATGTTGAAATAAGTCCTAGTATTAAAAATAAAAGAGATAAGGCGATATCATTTATTTTATTCTCTTTAAAAATATTTCTAATAAAATTATATAAAATAGATACCCAAAACAACATTATAATAAACCAGCAAGGGTCATTTATAGAAGTTGGAGATCCATAAATGAAAATTAAAAAAAATTTTCTAGGAGTTGGAAAAGTAATCCAATTTGTTCCAATGGTTTTATCTAATATAAAAGCTATAGCAACAAAAATAATATTCCATACCATATAAGGTATAAATATTTTTTTGATTTTATGTTTTATATTATCAAGAATTTTAGTTCTTTTGAAAAAATATCCAGAAATAAAAACAAATAGTGGCATGTAAAATGAGTTATATGGAAAT
>CANEMG010000043.1 GCA_947428535.1 uncultured Clostridium sp.
GTAGATATTGATTTTACAAGGGAAGATATTACAAAAATAATAACATTTTTTATATTTATATATACATCAATACATCTAGGTAGATTAATATTCAAATATATAAGAGATTTTCTGATAAATGAAGTCATATGTGGAATTTTAAGAGATATAAGAAAAAAGTTATTTGATAAGATATTGAATTTCAAGATGATTACATTTAATAAGTATAATTCTTCTGAATTGTATACTAGATTAACTTCAGATGTAAACAACCTATTTACATTATTTTTTGGATTTTTATATGGTATTTTAAGTAATATATTATACATAATATTTATGATGATAATGATGTTTACAGCTGGTATTAATATAGCTATTATTGGAGCATTTATTGTTGGCGTAACTTCTATTATTGTATTTAAATTTACAAAAATATTAGGAAAATTAGATAATGAAATTTTAGAAAAGAGAGATATAGAACATAAAGAATTTTCTGAATTATATAATAAAAGTAAATTAACATATCTTTTTAAATTACAAAACAAAAATATTTATAAAATGAATTATTTATTTTATTCAGAACTAAAATTAAGGAAAAAGTATATATTTACAGAAAACTTTCCATACTGGATAATAACAATTATTCAGGCAATTGGAATTTATATTATTATATACTACGCTTTAAACATAAATACATCGATATCTTTAGGAAGTATTTATTTAGTTTTATATTATGTTAAAGAGTGTAAAACACCACTTGAAGAAATCTGTAATAAGTTAGAAGAAATACAAACATGCATAAATTCATATAAAAAAATAAAAGTTTTATTAAATGAAACAGGAGAAGAAAATATTGAAGATGGAGACTATATAGAAAATTTAAATCGGAGATATTGAATTTCGAAATGTATCAATGAAATACGATAAAGAAATGATTCTAAAAAATATTTCGTTTGTAATAAAAAGAGGAACAAAAGTTACTATTGCGGGTAAAACAGGTGTGGGAAAGACTACTCTTACAAATGTATTAATGAAATTATATGATATACAAAGTGGGAAAATATTAATTGGAGATAAAGACATTTCACAAATATCTACTAAATGCTTAAGAGAAAATATTTCTTATATATCACAAAATCCATTTATATTTGAAGATACAGTAAGAAATAATATAGTATTAGAAAATAGGAATATAACAGATGAACAAATAAATAAGCTAATACATGAAATTGGGGTAGAAAGTTTATTTGATAAATTAAAAGATGGTTTAGATACACAAATTAAACTTTCAAAAATGTCATATGGAGAATTACAAATAATTTCTTTTATAAGAGCAATTTTACATAAATCAAATTTCTATATATTTGATGAACCTACTTCAAATATTGATTTGCAAACAGAAAAAATGATACAAAATATAATAGACAAAATTTCAAAAAACAGTACAGTTATTATAATAGCACATAGAAAATCAACTATTGAAAGTTCAGATAATATAATTTATTTAAAAGATGGACAGGTTGATAAAGTAGCAAGCAAGGAGAAAATCTAATGTTTGAAATAAGAAAAATAAAAGAGATAACTAATGCAAGTATAATAAATGGAAATGAAAATACAAATATAGAGAAATTTAATATAAGTTATAAAAATCATAATAAAGATGACTTTTATATTCCAATATTTTGGAGAGAAGATAGGCACAAATACATAATTGAAGCAGTAAAAGCCAATGCGATTGGATATATAATTAGCAGTCAGTATGATGAGAAAGATAAAATAATACAAGAAAGCATTGAGATAAATCCTAATATAATAATATTACAAGTAGAAGATGTTAATGAAGCAATATATAAGTTGGCAGAGTATAAAAGAAGAGAGAATATAAATATTCCTGTAATTGCAGTGACTGGGAGTGTAGGAAAAACCAGTACTACTGAAATGATATCAAGCATACTTAAAGAACAAAAGAAAGTTTTATCTGATAAAGGAAACAATAATACTAAACCATTATTGTCTTGGCTTATGTTAGATATAGAAGATTATGAAATATCAGTATTAGAAGCGGGAATTGCGAGAAAAAATACTATGGAACCTATTTCTGAATTGTTGATTCCTTCAATAGTTATTATTAACAATATAGGGACTGCACATATAGAAAATTTTGGTAGTAAAGAAAGTATTTTAGAAGAAAAATTAAAACTTACTACTAATATGAAAGATGACAAGATTGTATTCCTAAATGATGATGATAATATATTGAAAACAGTAGAATTAGATAGCACATATAATATAAAAAAATATAGTTTAAAAGAGGCAAGAAATATAAAGCAATATGAAGACTTTATTAGTTTTGAAACTTTAGTGTATGGTAAAAATTCAAAATTTAATATAAAGGCATATGGAGAGCATAATGTTTTAAATGCTATTTGTGCAATTAAAGTTGCAGAGGTTTTAAATATAAAAAAGGAAAATATTAAAAACGGAATAAACAATTATAAAAATGTTGATAAAAGGTTTAATGTTATAAAGAAAAATAATTATATTATAATTGATGATACGTATAATGCAAGTTTAGATTCTATGAAAGCAGGGTTAAATAGTTCAACTCAAATACAAGGATGCAAAAGAAAAATAGCAATATTGGGTGAAATGTTAGAATTAGGAGATTATTCAAAAGAGTTACATAGGCAAGTGGGAGAAAATTTTAAAAATGTTGATTTTGATATACTTTTAACTCAAGGAGAAAATACGCAATATTTATGTGATAGTGCAAAAAAGTATATGAAAAATAAAATAGTTATAAATTTTGAAGAACAGGAACAATTGATAAATTATATTTTACAGGAAATGCAAAATGGAGATTTAATTTATTTAAAAGCATCAAGAAAAATGAAATTTGATGTAATTGTTGATAGATTATTAAAAGAAATAGACAATAATTTACGATATAAATATGTTAAAATTAAATAATAGGAAAATAATGAAATGAAAAAAGATAAGTTTTTAATATTGGCATATATGGGAACAGGAAAAACAGAACTTGAACGTAGATATAATAATGTAATAGATTTAGACTTTCAAGATTATAAGTATGTTTATGATGAATCAATAAGACATTTACCATTAGAACAAAGAAAAGGTCAAACTTCATTAAGAACCGAAAATTCAAGATATCCTAATAACTTTATTAATGAGGTTATATCAGAGCTTGAAAAAGATAGAATAGTATTAGTTCCTTTTATAGATCATGTTGTTGGTGCAATTGATAGTGATACTTTTAAAAGAAATGCAGAACAAACTAGAGTTATTTTAGTTTTTCCGGGTTCTGATAATTTGGAAGAATATGTAGAAAGGTTTAAAAGAAGAGGTAATGGTGAAGAATTTATACAAAGGAGAGGAAAAGAATTTCCAGATTTAGTTAAATTGTTTGAAGAATCTGATTATGAAAAAATATTAATCAAACCAAAACAATTTTTATCACAAGCACTTATTGAGTATGGAATAAATTTAGGAGAGAAGGAGAAAGGCCATGGAAACTAGTATTGTAGATAGCATTAAAGAAGAATTAATTAAAAGATGCAATATATATAATGAAAAATATCATTATGATTTTTGGAATGATCATATAAAATATGTTGTAAAAAATGCAGTAGAATTAGCTAAAGAATATGAAGCTGATGCCCAAATTGTGGAGCTTGGAGCATTACTACACGATATAGCAATGCCATCAGAATTGGGACCTAGAGAAGAACATAATGTTTATGGAGTTAAAATTGCAGAAGAATTATTAACAAAATTAAATTATCCAGAAGACAGAAAAGAAAAAGTTAAAGAATGTGTGCTTAGACATAGAGGTAGTAAAGATTTGCCAAGAAATACAGTAGAAGAGCAATGTGTAGCAGATGCAGATGTAATTGCTCATTTCGATTGTATTCCTTCTTTATTTCATTTAGCATTTGGTAAAAATGAAATGAATTTATCAATTAGTGATGGTGAAGAGTTTGTAAAGAAAAAATTGGAGAAAGATTATAATAAATTAAGTTCTAGAACAAGAGAGAAGTTAAAAGATAGATATGAAAATATGATGAAAGTATTATTTATATCTGATAAATAATTATTATAAAAGATAGGAGTATAATATGAAAATTTATTTAATAAGACATAGTGAGTCAATAGATGATATAGAAGATTGCTATGGTGGAATTGCTGATTTTGATTTAAGTGAAAACGGCAAAAATAAAGTAAAAAATTATCAAGAAAAAATAAATAATTATGGTATAGAAAAAATGTATACAAGTCCATATAAGAGAGCAAACCAAACAGCACAGATACTAAATGAAAATATAAAAGTAGAAATGAAAGTAGTGGATGATATAAGAGAGTTAAATCAATATGGAATTATGTCAGGAGTTAATAGAGAACGTGCAAAAGAAATATTTTCATATGTGCTTGAAAAAGAAGAATACAAGAATTTTGGGTATTATTTAGGAACTACATTTTTAGGTGGGGAAGATATAAAAGAATTTGATAACAGAGTAAAAAAAGCAATTAGTTTTATATTAGAAGATAGTAAAGAATTAGATTGTATAGCAATAATTACACATGGAGGAGTATATAGAAGCATATTTAAAAATATATTAGATATAGATAAGAAAATAATAGGATTAGAAGATTTAGCAACTACTAGTTTGGATTATACTAATGAAAAGTTTACAATAATAGATACTGATGGAATAGAATTAGAAAAATAAGTTTAAAAAAAGGACTATGAAATTTTTGTTAGTTATGATATAAATAATTAAAACTAAAGATATTTATATATGCAGAAGAAAATGAGGAGAAAAATAAATGGAAGAGATTAAAAGAGCAATTATTTTAGATATGGATGAAACATTAGAAAAAGGAGTATTTTGTGGAGATTCCAATCAGATAATGACTTTAAGACCAAATTTAGATAAATTGATAGAAAAATTAAAAGAAGCTAAAGAGAATGGGATTGATATTGTTTTATGTACAACAGCTAAACAACCATGGGTAGAAAGATTTTTAGAATTAAAACCAGAATTTAGAGATGTATTTGACAGAATGTTAACTCGTGATAATGAAGAGGAATGGAAATATTTTAGTGAGGAAGATTACCCAATAGAGTATGAAGCACAAAGAAAAGATGTAAATATAGGATATAGTAAACCAGTAACTACTTTTGGGTATGATTCAATTTTGTTTATAGATGATAATAGAACAGAAGGAGAAAGGTTACAAAGTTTGTTTGATATGGGGCAAGAAAAATTAGTAGCAGATGTAACTTTTTTCACAGGATATGGATATTATCCACCAAGTGTATCTAAAATTTTTCAATTTACAGAGGCAGCAAAAAGAGATGATGAATTAGCTAGAATAGTTCCTGAATATTTACAAACTTTACGTGATGAAAATGGTTCTCTAATTATGTGTACAGCTATAGATGATTTCATGAAGAAGGAATATGAACCAGGGTTAACTTTTGCAGATGAAATATATGAAGAAGAATATAAAAGATATAAAAAAACAACAGATGGATTATTTGGAGAAATTGAATGTAAGATGTATGATTTAGAAGATAGATTAAAAATTGATTTTTTAAATTTATTACTTAAGGATGATGAAGTTAAAGCAGAATATGAAAACTTCCATAAATCTGATAAAAAATATCCTTTTGAAGGAATAGAATTGCCAGTTATTAAAGAAGGCAATAGAGAAAAATTAGAAGATTTAGTAGAAACTGCAATAGAAAAACATGAAAAATTAAGTGATGCTAAAAAATTATTAGAAGAATACAAGGAGCAATCTTCAAAAGATGATAGAACATCAGAAAAAGAATAAAATGTTTACAGGAGATAAAAATGAGTAAAGAATTAATAAAAACAGATACTGTCTGGTATAAAATCAAAAGATTTTTTAAAGGAATTTTTTCTAAAGAATATAAAAATGAAAATAGTTCTATTGAAAAAAAATATATTGAAGAATCAAATTTTGATAATAATTTCATCGAAAGTATATCTTTGGATAAAAATGTTGAAGCAGAAATAAAGAAAAGAAATTTAGCAAATAATCTTATGAATAAAAAAGTTAATATAGAAAGTTTATCAGAATATCAAGTAGCAGAAATGATTTCATATTTTGAAAAATATATTAGCAGCATGGATAAGCAATTAACTGAAATAAAAGAAGATATTATAAAAATAAAAAATGACAATATTTAGAGCCAAAAGGTATAGGAGGAAAAATGGAAAATTATTTTATAATACATGGATCATTTAGTAGTCCATATTCAAATTGGATAGGATGGTTGCACGATTTTATTGAAACAGAAGGAAAACAAGTATATGTTCCAAACTTTCCAGTTGGAGTAGGATATCAAAATTATGAAAATTGGAGTAAATTACTAAAGAATTATTTAGATATAGGTTTAATAAATGAAAACACTATAATAATAGGTCATAGTATAGCCCCAGCATTTATATCAAAATTTTTAATTGACAACAAAGTAAAAGTTAAGAAATTGATATTTGTATGTGGGTTTAATAATTATTTTGGAATAAATGAAGAATATGATACTGTAAATGAAACTATGTATACAAATAATTTAGAAGAAGTAAAAAAATATGCAAATGAAATAATATGTTTTTACTCAAATAATGATCCATATGTAAAATATGAAGCAGAAAAAGAATTTGTAGATATAGCAGGGACAGAATCAATTTTAATACCTAATGCTGGACATATAAATAGTGAAAGTGGATACGATACTTTTGAAGATATTGTAAGCTATTTGTAAAGCTTTATGGATATATTGGTAGAAATGATTGAAAACAATTAAGAGGAGAGAAAGAATGATAAGATTTGAATGTGATTACTTAGAAGGGGCTTGCCCAGAAATATTAAAAAAAATAGAAGAAACTAATTTTGAACAAACAAAAGGATATAGTGAAGATAAATATTGTGATTTAGCAAGAGAGAAAATAAGAAAAATATGTAAATGTCCAAATGCGGAAGTGCAATTTTTAGTTGGAGGAACTCAAACTAATATGACAGTAATAGCTTCAATATTGAAACCATATCAAGGAGTTATAAGTCCTGAAGCAGGACACATAAATGTACACGAAACAGGAGCAATAGAATCTACAGGACATAAGGTATTAGTTATAAATACAGAATACGGTAAACTAACAGATAAAGATATAAAAGAAATATACGAAAAGTATTATGATGATGAAAATCGCCAACATGTAGTAAAACCAGGAATGGTATATATATCATATCCAACTGAAAATGGATTAATTTATACTAAGGAAGAGTTACAAAATTTGTATAAAACTTGTAAAGAATGTAATTTACCACTTTATATAGATGGTGCAAGATTGGGATATGGACTAATGTCAGAAAAAAGTGATATGGATATTTCTGATATAGCTAAAAATTGTGATGTTTTTTAT
>CANEMG010000044.1 GCA_947428535.1 uncultured Clostridium sp.
AACTCCTCTCATTCCTTCTGTTCCAAATTCTAAGTCTTTATAAAATCTATCTTTTATTTCTTCTTCATTTCCTGCTATTGTTAGTAATTCTTTTCTAGTTAACTCATCAAATAATGAACTTGTTGACCATTCTTTATATTTTTTTGTATATTCAACTTTGTTCATATAATCTTTATATAATTTTCTAGCTGTTTCAGGACTATCTTGCCCTTGAGCATTTTTTATAGGAGCGAATTCTTCTTCTCTTTTAACTCTTAATACAACTACATCATCAAACATTTCATAAGAGTCAAATATAAACATTTCAAATTTATATGCATTAGGTTTATCTCCTTCAACCATTTTTCCACTTTCATCCATATATTTAGCTTTTTTGACTGCCGTATGATATGGAAGACTTAATTCACTTACTTTCTCTAAACCTTTTATATTATATAAGTGAAATATGGCATTAGCATCTCCATAAACTAAAGATCTATCATCATCTCTCATGTTTGCCATTTCCTCAGAAATCTCTGTATATTCTATAACTCCGACTTTTTTATTCTTTCTACAAAAAACACCAACTTTTTCTTTAGGATCTGTCTTCTCTATTGATTTTACAGCACCTAAAACTTTATTATGTATCGACATTCCTATTAACAATGGATCAACTGGTTTTACTAATACATTATCAACACCATTTATAAAAATCCATTCAATTCCATTTTCTTTCATTTCGCTTAGAACACCACTTTTTTCCATTGATTGCAATGTTCCACCATGTCCATTAGCCGCTTTTTTTACCATTCCATCTTGTTCTAATAGAATTTTTCCATTTAGTCCAATCATTGGAAGTTCGCCTTGTTTAAAAAAATTTATGGCTTCTTTAGGATATCCAAAATAATTATTTTCCTCAAAAAACTCTACAGTTGCATCGTTATTTTCTCTACTTGTCATTAAATACCAAGGTATAACTGTATCATATTGTTTCCAAGCATCTTTTAATGTATCACATAATGCTTCAAAAATAGATTTGTTTTTTTCTGTATCAAAGATAAAAGTTCCTTTTGGACCACTATGTCCAAGTCTTGTTCCTTGACCACCAGCCATTGTCACAACAGCAAATTTATTATATTTAATTGCTTCAATTCCTTTTTTCTCATACATTTCACGTTCAGCAACTGTCATTTTAGCTTTATCTACATGTTCAATTGGCTCGACAGTAACATTTTCAAGTTTTGCTGGTTTTTTAGTGCTTTCGTATAGTTCTTTCATTAAATCAAAATCTATTGTCTCAATTTGCTCTAAAAGAGATTTTTTCTTTTCCTCTTCCATTTCATCATACTTCAAAAGTAAATGTTCTTGACCATACTTTTTTAAAACATTTTTTACATTTTCTAGTTCTTTTTTCATTATGTTTTTTGCTCCTTTCAACATTAGAAATTACAAACGAACCTCTATATTTATGTTATATATTATATCATTTTCTTTTTTTAGTCAACCTAAACAAATATCTTTCCAATTTCCTTGATACTCTAGAAAAATATGCATAATAGAGCTGTTATTTATCTCTTGACAAATTAAATTTCATATTGTAATGCTATTCTATATTTGTGTTTTTATTGTTTTTCTTTTTTGTGCATTTTGTGAAAAATTTCTAGCATCTATTTTACCTTCTGTTTTTAATACTTCATTATGATCATTTAAAATTCTATCTATTCTTTCTATATCACTTACTTTATAGCAATTTAGTATTTCATTTACTGGAATTTCTTTTTCAAATATATTATTTATTTCTTCAATATATTCTTTATCTCCTATTACTATAACATCTTTTCCTTCTAACTTATTATTTACATTTTCTTTTTTACTTTTGTTCCAGCCAATTTCTATTATTTTTTCAGTATTTAAATTCAAATTTCCTACATTACTTAAATAACTTGTAACATTTTTACTGATATCTTTTTGTAAAATTACTGCAACTTCTTTTTCTTCTAATATTTTTTCATTTATATATGGTAACAAAATTGTAAGTAAGTGAAATTCACTTATATAAAAACTGCAAATTTTTTGATTATTCATAAATCTACCTCCATATATTCAAATCTTTATAATTTTACCATTAGCAAATATGCTGGTCAATTTAAATCGTGCCCTCTTTTTCGACAACATTATATCCTTATTTTTTTATATGAATTTAATTTCTATATTAAATAAATTTTTGAATATTTTTTTATTTTTTGCAAATACTTACAATTATACAATAAAAATGGAATTACTTTTAAATTTTTCTATTACATACTTTTTAATGTAATAAGAGAATTTTTTAGGAGGTGCTATTATATATGAAAAAAACAAAATACTTTGTTGTTTTATTTATACTAGTAAGTATATTTATTCTACTAACTATATCATCTTATGCCAAAACTATTTCTCAAGATTTATCTAACAATTTCTTTAGACTTCACATTTTAGCAAACAGCGATTCTGACACAGATCAAGCATTAAAGTTAAAGGTCAGAGACAATATAATAGAATATATGAATACAATATCTTATGATGGATTGTCTAAAAATGAAGCCATTAAATTAACTTCTCAAAATTTAGATACCTTTCAAAAAATAGCCGAAAATACTATACAAAAAGAAGGATATTCTTATCCTGTTTCTTTGGAAATTGGTAATTTTTATTTTCCTACTAAAGAATATGGAAACATATCTTTACCATCTGGATACTATGATGCTCTAAAAATAGAAATTGGACAGGCTAATGGAAAAAATTGGTGGTGTTCTCTTTTTCCACCACTATGCTTTGTTGATATATCTTCTGGTGTAATTGATAAAGAATCTGAACAAGAATTAAAAGACAATCTTACAGAAGAAGAGTTTGCAATTATCACAAGTAGTTCTGATACTGTAAAATTTAAGTTTAAACTTATAGAAGTTTTTTCAGAATAAAATATATAAAAGGTGTTGTAAATCTTCTATTTTTATGATATATTTCCTAATGAGTATTTTTTGCTCATTAATTTAAACAAAATATTGGGGGTATATATTTTGGAAAAGTTAGTTATTACTGGAAAAACACCTTTAAAAGGTGAAGTAGTAATAAGCGGTGCCAAAAACGCTGCTGTTGCAATTATACCAGCAACTTTATTAATAAATGGAATTTGTACAATAGAAAATTTACCAAATATAAGTGATGTAAAATTATATTGTGATATATTAAAAGAAATAGGTGCAGAGATTACTTGGAATACTGAACATGAAGTAACAATAGATACACGTAATATAAACTCTAGCAAAATACCTTTAGAAACAACTAGAAAATTTAGAGCATCTTATTATTTACTTGGAGCATTACTTGGAAGAACCAAATATGCTCAAGTTGGACTTCCTGGAGGGTGTAACTTAGGTGCTAGGCCTATAGATCAACACATTAAAAGCTTTGAAGCCTTAGGTGCAACTGTTGATGTTTCTAACGGAAACATTACAGCAAGAGCAAAGAAATTAAAAGGAACTTCTGTATATATGGATGTTGTTTCTGTTGGTGCAACAATTAATTCTATGCTTGCGGCTGTTTTAGCAGAAGGAACTACAGTTATAGATAATGCTGCTAAAGAGCCTCACATTGTTGATGTTGCTAACTTCTTAAACACAATGGGAGCAGATATTAGAGGTGCTGGAACAGATATAATAAAAATAAATGGTGTAAAAGAATTAAAAGGAAATGCTACATACTCAGTAGTTCCTGATCAAATAGAAGCTGGTACATTTATGCTTGCTGCTATTGCCTCTAAAGGAGATATAATAATAAAAAATTGTATTACTAAGCATTTAGAATCAATAACAGCTAAAGTAGTTGAAATAGGAGGAAATGTAGATGCCAATGGAGATCATTTAAGAGTTTGGTATTCAAAAAGGCCTCATAAAGCAACAATAAAAACATTACCATATCCTGGATTTCCTACAGATTTACAACCACAAATGGGTGTTGTTCTTGCTATTTCTGAAGGAACCAGTATAATAAACGAAAGTATTTGGGAGTCTAGATTTCAATATACAGCTGAATTAAATAAAATGGGAGCCAAAATTACTGCTCAAGGTAAAACTGCTGTTTTTGAAGGAGTAAATGAGTTAGTAGCAGCTCCAGTATATGCAACAGATCTAAGAGCCGGTGCAGCACTTATTATAGCTGGAATTATGGCAAAAGGAAAAACAGAAATATATAATCTAAATCACATAGATCGTGGATATGAAAATATTGAAGAAAAATTCAGAAAACTAGGAGCAAAAATCGAAAGAGTAATAGAAGAATAAGGGGCTAAGAATAAAATATGTTAAAATTTTGTAGCTTATATAGTGGAAGTTCTGGTAATAGTTTGTTTGTAAGCTCAAATAATACAAAAATTTTAATCGACTGTGGAACCAGTTGTAAAAAAATTTGTGAAGGATTAGCATCAATTGATTCATCAATAGAAGATATTGATGCTATTTTAGTTACACACGAACACTCAGACCATGTCCAAAGTTTAGGAATGGTTTCTAAAAAATTTAATATACCTGTTTATGCAAATTTAGAAACTTGGAATGCTATGGAAAAGCAAAAAGAAAAAATTACTTCAAATAACATTAAAATTTTTAATAATGATGAAGATTTTTCATTAAATGATTTAACCATACATCCTTTCAGTACTCCACACGATGCAGCAAATCCTTGCGGATTTAATATACATAATGGAAAAAAGAAACTAAGTATCGCAACAGATTTAGGTCATATGGATAATAATATATTTAGCAAACTTGAAAATAGTTCTTTTGTACTATTGGAATCTAATTATGATCCTGAAATATTAAAAGTTTCAAAATATCCTTTTCTTTTAAAGAAAAGAATTGCTGGTCCAAATGGTCATTTATCAAATGAAACAGCAGGAAAAACAATTTCTGCTTTAATAAAAAAAGATTTAAAGCAAGTAGTTTTAGGTCATCTTAGTAAAGAAAATAATTTTCCAGAACTTGCTTACCAAACAGTTGCTGAACAGCTTATGGAAAATAATGCTGATATAAACAAAATCCGTTTATCTGTAGCTTCTAGAAATGAACCTGGAAAAATAATAAATATATAAAAAAAGAAAAAAGACACCTATTGGTGTCTTTCTTCTTTTAAGGGTGTTTCCGTCCATATATTTTGTCTACCTAAGCAAATTTTAGGGCCAACTGATCTTCTTAGCTTATCTTCTGCTCCCACATCTCTTCAAGATGTTTCTGAGAGAAATCACTTAGTTTAAACCCAAGTCTTTCTATTTCTCTGCAAAGTCTTTTAGCACGAGCAGAACGAGACATATATTCCCAGTTGTACTGTCTAAAAACTCTATGGGAATTAGTCTCCCCCTACTTGCTTTTCAATCAGTTCAGTCTTTATCATCTTCCCTCTGCGCCTCATTTCTGTTTTACTTCTTTTTGCGGCAGATTTGTCAGCAGCAATAGCCTTTTGCACCAGCGCTTTCTTTATCCGCTTTAACTGCCTTCTCCGATAATCAATACCCCTGCAAGTTTTATTTTTACTTTTAGCAGCCGCTCCTTTGAGATACTCTTCTATCTCCAGATCAATATCTTCCATTTTTACTGGAATATCGGCATCTTCTAACAGAAGAATTGCTGTTTCAAACTCAGCCTGTTCATCTTTTTCTTTCCACATTTTTTCCATTGCCTCATAAGCATCCTTATCTTTTTGGAGCAGCTTTTCCTCGGCCTGCTTCTTTTGATACTCATATTCAGCCCAACATAAAGCCTCTTCGGCTTCAATTCTGCGTTTTTCATCCATCTTGAGTATTAAAAATATCTCATATAATGGCTCATAAAATACACTCCGAATACATTCATACTTTTCGAGATACTGTCTCAAGCATTCTACCTCATACAGTTCGATCTCTTTCCGAATTTCTTCTGGTTTCATTGCGTTTTTGGTTTCATTATGCCTCATATGAAAATCCCCTTTTAATTTATTTTAGCAAACATGCTATAATTTATATTATACTCTAAAATAGTCTTAAATTCAAGTTTTATGTAACCTGAATTTAAAAAACTATATAAATCACTAAAATCAACAACATGTTTAATCTATCAAAAAAGCTCTCAGGACTTTAATACATTAAAGACCTAAGAGCATACTATTATATTTTCATACTTAAACTAACTTTTTGTTTTTCTCTATCTATCCCTATAACTTTTACTTTTACAATATCTCCAACAGATACTACTTCTGAAGGATTTCTTATAAATCTATCTGCCATTTCAGAAATATGAACTAATCCATCATGTTTAACACCAACATCAATAAATGCTCCGAAATCTATAACATTTCTAACTGTTCCTGTAAGCTCCATACCTTCTTGTAAATCTTCAAACTTTAACACATCGCTTCTTAGAATTGGTTTTGGCAAGTCTTCTCGAGGGTCTCTACCTGGTTTTGAAAGTTCTTCAATTATATCTTTTAAAGTAAGTATTCCTACATTTAGTTCTTCTGACAATATACTAACATCTACTTTAGACAAATCATTTTTTAAACTCTCTAATTTACTTTTTTGAGTTAAGTTTTCCACAGAATATCCAACATTTGTTAATAACTTTTCTGCTACATCATAGCTTTCTGGATGAACAGCAGTTACCTCTAATGGATTTTTTCCATTAAATATACGTATAAATCCTGCACATTGTTTAAAAGCAGCTGGCCCTAACTTTGGAACTTTTAATAATTCTTTTCTTGTTTTTAATTCACCATTTTCATCTCTATATTTTACAATATTTTTAGCTATTGTTCCATTTATTCCAGACACATATGAAAGTAATGATGGTGTAGCTGTATTCACATCAACTCCAACAGAGTTAACCGCATCTTCAACAACACCTGTTAAACTTTCAGATAATCTCTTTTGATTAACATCATGTTGATATTGTCCAACACCTATCGCCTTAGGATCAATTTTTACAAGTTCAGAAAGTGGATCTTGCAACCTTCTTGCAATTGATATTGCTCCTCTTAAAGAAACATTTATATCTGGATATTCTTCTGTTGCAAGTTTAGAAGCTGAATATACAGAAGCACCAGCTTCACTAACTATTGCATAATAAATTTCTTTATTAATTTCTTTTATCATATTAGATACAAAATTTTCAGACTCACGAGAAGCAGTACCATTTCCTATTGCAATCATATTTATATCATATTTTTCAATTAATGCTTTTAATGTTTTCTTCGCACCTTCTACATCATTTTGTGGCTCTGTTGGATAAACAGTAACTGTGTCTAAAAGTTTTCCTGTTTTATCTATTACAGCAATTTTACATCCAGTTCTATATGCAGGGTCAAATCCCATAACAGTCATTTCTTTAATTGGTGGTTGAAGCAGTAATTGTTTAGCATTTTTTCCAAATACTTTAATTGCTTTTTCTTCTGAAC
>CANEMG010000045.1 GCA_947428535.1 uncultured Clostridium sp.
TATGTCTTTATATGATACGTTTACCATTATTTCTGATGGTATTTCTGTTTCATATCTTCCTTCATTGCTATAATTTACATAAGCATATGCTTTACTTATCTCTTTTTTATTACTTTCTATATTTAATGATACTATGTCTCCTGTTGTTTCTCCTAATTCATAGTTATAATCTTTGCTATTTGTTACTATATTTGATTTTTCTTGGTTTTCTCCACTTACTGTTGTCATCTTTGCAGTTACATTTGAGTTTACTGTTAAAGACTCATCTGTATTTATATTTTCGTATGTGTATGTTACTAAAAATTCATTTATTCCAGATCCGTTATAATATCTTTCTTCTTCTACTATTTCTTTTTCTGAATCTTGTAAATATTCATCTGGATGATAATTTACTTCTACTTTCTGTTTTTCATTTTCTACTTTTATTCTTAATTTGTTTTCTTCTTCATTATAATTCCAGTTATCTTCTCCAAAGTTTATACTACTTGCTTCTTCTCCATTTATTCCCTTTGTCGTATTTGCTACTACACTTATTTTAGATGGTTTTGCATCTTTTAATATTGGTGCTGTTATTTCTAATTCTGTGTCCCTTACTGGTAATGTATTTCCTTTTTCTCTATTATCTACTTTTTCTACTGTTTGTAAAATTATTCCTTGTCCATAGTCTATGTATTTTGTTATTCCTTCACTTAAATCTACATTTCTATTATCTTTCCAACCTAAGAACAATTTTACTTGTTTAGAAACTTCTACTTCTTCACCTTTATTATTTACATATACTCCTGAAAACACAACTAAAGTTTCACCTGATACTTTATCCTCATTTATATATTGTTCATTTTGATATTCTATTGGAACTTGAATTCTCATTTCTGAAGTTGCATCAATTTGATTTAAGTAAAATACATTTTCTTCAAACTTATCAATATGTTCTTCTAATTCTATTAAATCTTCTACTGTATTTTCTTCTTCAATACCTGCTACTTCTTCTGTGTTTTCTTGACCTTCCACTTCAAAATCATTTTGAACATCTTCTTTAGAATTTTCTCCTTCAACCTCATTATTGTTTTCTTCTGAGTTTGTTTCTTCATTGTTATCCTCTTCTGAATTTGCTTCACTGCTTTCATTTTGCTCTACATTTTGATTTTCATTTGATTCTTCAGCATTTTCAGAATTTTCGTTAGAAGTTTCTTCTCCATCTGGTTTCTCATTTACTTGTTCTTGATTTTCTCCTTGATTCTCATTTTCTTCACTTGCAATATTTTGCTCATCTGAATTTGTATCGTTATCTTGAGTTTTTTCAGTTTCTTCTGTAATGTCTTCTTTAACTACGAAGTTTATATTTTTTCCTTCTTCTCCTTCAACAAATTCAATCTTAGCATCCTTCAAATAACCTTTATCTTTAACATCTAAATCCATGTTAATAAATAAAGAGTTATAATTTACATCACTGATAACTGAAGGACAATGCTCTCCCTCAATATCAAAATAAGCATCAAATCTAACACTCTTGCTCCCAGTGTCACTTGTAACGCCAAATAAAACCTCTGCAAAGCTTGATGCATAACTCTTAGTTATGAATGCAAAATTTGCAAAAGTTAGTGTAAATATTAGGATTATTGCTAAGAATTTTTCTAGAATTTTCTTTCTACACATAACCTTAACTCCTTATAGTAACTTTTATAGCCATAGTATCTTTTCCTACTATACTATTTAAGTATAATTTTACTCATTTTTTGAAGTAAATCAATAGCAAAAATCGCTGTTTTCCTTGTGTTTCAAGTTTTTAACCCCTACCTCTTTACGGAACTTCTTTTTGGAGATTTTAACCTTCTAATATAAAGTTTTTATTACTTTTTTATGTTTTTTACTTTAAAATCTCTCTATAAAGTATTTGCGTAGAAGAAATTAAATTTTCATCATTTTTTGTAATCTGTTTGTCATATAAAAAAGCAAAAGTACCCATTTTTTCAGGTAATTTTGCTTTTTTAATTCTTTACTTGACTTATTTAATTAAATTATATAATTATATTAAGAAACTTGCATATAGTGGAATAGATTTTATTCCATTTGACTCTCCAAAATTTTTTGTAGATAGTCTAATACTATATTTAGGTTTATATCTATTTATATAGTAATTTAGGCTTTTAGAAGTAGTATTATCAGAAGCTTTTACTTCTATTGGTATGATATCTCCATCTATATTTATTAGGAAATCCACTTCATACATATTATCTATGCTCCAATAATATAATTCTTTATATTTACTATATAAATTTTCAGCTATATAATTTTCTATAAAAGCTCCTTTATATATCATATTTTTTTCTGTTATAATTTCATTAACACTTATTTTAGATAAAACTCTAAGCAATCCTATATCACTTAAATACACTTTAAAGTTATTCTCTGTATATGCTTTTAATGGTGACTTTGGAGTAACTATTCCTTGACATTTTAAAATCATATTACTTGAAATTAGCCACTCCAATGCAGAATCATATTCTCTAGATCTTGCAGATTTTTCAACTAAACTATATTTGAACTTTTTATTTTCCTTTCCTAACTGAGCTGGAATGGAATTATATATTTTATTATTTCTAACTGATTCAATATTTGCTGTATACTTTGACATATCTGCTAAATATGACATTATAATCATATTTAAAATATTATCATCATATTTAGACATATTTTTATTGTTATCTAAATAATGTAAAACTGAAACTGGCATTCCTCCTATACAAATATATTCATTATACAAACTAAGTGCTTTACTATGTATAGATTCTGGCATTGGAGACATTTGATTATACTTTTCCTTTATTAATTCTAACATTTTCTCTTCTCCAATAGCCCATAAAAATTCTTCAAAGTCCATTGGATATAAATATTCTATCCAAACTTTTCCAACTGGAAATGAGCTTTTAAATCTATTTATTTTTACTCCCAATAAACTTCCAGCAACTATTATTTTATAATTTTTTTCACTTTCACAAAAATATTTAAGAGAACTTATAGCTCTTTCTGATACTTGTATTTCATCTATAAATATTATTGTTTTTTCAAGGTTAATATTTTTGCTTAATATAATTTCGATACTTTTTATAATTTCATCTGGGTTTATAGAATTCTCAAATATTTCCTTTATATCTTCCATTAAATCTAAATTTATATATATATAATCATCAAATTCATTTTTACAAAATTCAGTTATAATATAAGTTTTTCCAGTTTGCCTAGAACCAACTAACATATATGGCATATTTATATTTGTATTCTTCCAATTTAATAAATTATCATATAACTTTCTTTTCATTATAACCACCATCCATTTTAAATTCTTTCTTATATTTAAATTATACTATTATTTATAAAGTTTTGTCAACCAAAAACGTGATTTCATCACGTTTTTGGTTTTGATTTTCGTGATATTATCACGTTTTTTTGTTTTTTTAAGTAATTTTTTATTCTTTTGCAACTTTCCCCCCACTCTTGCATATATTGTTATTAGTATTGTATAAGGGAGGTAGCACTTTGAATAATATGGATATTAATAAACTTCTTGCAGCCATTTCTAAAATGGATAAAGAAGAATTAGAAAAAAACATTTATAAAGCACAACAAATTTTAGAAAACTCAAATATAAAAAAAGATATTGATAAAAACAACTAGTATCTAAAAATAAAACTAATTTATCATAAAATTTTGCACATTTTTTATGAGGAAGGTATAAATTAATATGAATGAAGATTTCTCAGAGGTTCTAAATAAATTCTCAGACATTTTAAAAGATAAAAATATAGATTTAAATAACATAGCAGGTGGATTTAATTCACCTGCTGATAATCCTGCTCCTAATTCTAATTCTGATTTTAATATAGATATAGATACTATTTTAAAAATTAAAGACATTATGTCTAAACTTAATAATAATCAAAATTCTCCAAGAAATAATCTCCTTCATTCTTTAAAACCTTATCTTGAAGATGATAAGCAAGAAAAACTTGAAAAATATATGAAAATAGCCAACCTTCTTAGTGTTATGGAAAATTTAGATATGGGTATAAGTTTCTTTAATACAAATGAACAAGGCTATGATTTTATTTTAATCATAACCTTGTTCTTGCTGATTTTTTAGTTCTATTTCTTATCTTTTCATAAAGCAAAAGAGATAAAGTTAAACTCTATCTCTTTTAGCTAAGAAAGTTTAGGTGGGTTGGTACTCCCACATCTCCTACATCTTATTCTCTAAACTATAATTATCTCATTATTTTCAACTTTGCATATTGGACACTTACTAGTTTTTTCTGCAACTTCTGTAACTAGATTAGCAATTCTAATTTGAGTAATATCAATATAATTTGCAGATATTATAGCTCTTTTATTTCCATTAGCACCTGCATGAGCCAGACCTCTTAATGCACCTAAAACCATTATGTTTCCACCTGCAATAATTTCTGCTCCTGCATTTACATCTCCACATATAACTAAACTGCCTGAATATTCTTCTCTTCTTCCACATCTTAAAGATCCTTGAACAAATTTAGTTTCTGATATTTCTGTTCCTACTTCAAAAGTTTTCTTTATAGCGTGTAATCCAAGTAAGTCTGATGTATCATCAAATTTTATTGGTACTTTTATTTCACTATTTATTAATCTTATTATTTTTTCCATTTCTGTTTCTGTAAACAGTCTTCCTGTAATTCTAATTGGAATTGTTGATGTTTGATAAAAGTCACTTAATCTAGGAAGTTTTACTTGTATTTCTTGTAATATTTCATTAATGTCTGCAATAACACTAACAGTTAATATTATCTCATTTGTAGTTTGGCTGATTTTTACATTGCTTAGCATGCTATCCCTCCCTCTTTCTACCTAAAAGATTCTATTTCAGTTGTAGCAGACATATCTCCAACTATCTCCTTCATATTCATTCCAAAGTATTCTGCCATTATATCTCTTACAACCTCTCCTGTGTAACTTCCATGTCCTCCTTTTTCAACTGCAACAACAATTGCTATTTCTGGGTCTTCATAAGGTGCAAATCCTGCAAACCACGCTATTACATCTTTTGAATCTTTGCTATTTGTAAGCTCTGCTGATCCTGTTTTTCCTCCTAGCTCAATTTCAAAATCCCTAAATACCGAGTAAGCTGTTCCTCCCTCTTCTTCTGCAACTGATTTCATTCCTTCATGTACTGCTGCTATTGTTTCTGGATTTATGTTTTTATCTTCTGTACTAACTGCTTCTTTATTCAATTTTTTATTTACATATTCATTTATTTCTTCTCTTGATACTTGTGATCCATTTGAATTTATAACATTTTTTACTATGCTTAAGTTAATTGGATGTCCTCCATTTGCTACCATAGAGATATATTTTGCCATTTGTACTGGTGTAAATGTATTATAACTTTGACCTATTGATGCTGATGCTGTATGTGCTTTTGACCAAACTTTTTCTCCTCTTTCTTCTGCTACTTCTCTTGATGCTAATATTCCTGAGTTTTCGCTTAATTCTATTCCTGTTTTCCTTCCAAGTCCAAAGTAATCTGCATATACATCTAATGTATCTATTCCCATTCTGTTACTTACTTCAAAGAAGTAATAGTTACATGATTTCATTAATGCTCCAGATACATTTAAATTTCCATGACCTCTTCCATACTGATTAAAATACCAACATGCTGGATTTTTATAATTTGGGTCATTTGATACTATAAATCTTCCATTGTCATTTACATAATCTCGCACACCTATAACTCCAGACTCAAGTCCTGCTATTGCTGTAATCATTTTGAATATTGAACCTGGTGGATAAATTTCTTGTGTTGCTCTACTACGTAATGGTTTTGTTGTTGAATCTGTATAAACATTATATAAATCTTGTGATATACCATTATAAAATTGTGATGGTTCATAATCTGGGTAACTTGCCATTGCTAGGATTTCTCCTGTTTTAACATTTGTAACTACAACAGCACCTCCATTTGCATCATATACATTTCCCATAAAGCCACCTTCTCTAATTTTTATAATGTTTCTTTCTAATGCATCTTCTGCTATTCTTTGAAGGTTTGCATCTATTGTAAGTACTACATCTGCTCCACCTATTGCTTCTTGGGCTGTATATTCACCTGTTACTGTCCCATCTACAGACATATCTATTTGTTTTATTCCATCTTCCCCTCTTAGATACTTTTCAAATACACTTTCTATACCAGATTGACCAACTTTATCATCAGATTCATATTGATGATCATCTCCTGCTTCTTCAAATTCTTTTTTGTTTTTATCTGATATTCTTCCCATATATCCTATAATATGTGATGCTAAACTTTGTGTATGATATGTTCTTATCGGTTCTACTACTATATTTACACCAGTTAAATTTTGAGAGTTCTCTTGAAGCTGTACTGCACTTTCTCTTGAAATTTTTTCTGATATTTCTATAGATCTTGTTGTTGAATATCCTATTGTTGTAATTGCATATCTTATTGCTAATATTCTTCTTATTTCTTTTACATCTTCGCTTTTAATATTATATTTATCTCTAAACAAGTAAAAAGCTTCTTCTGCTGATGCTGCTTCTGGTATTTTATATTTAGTTTTCCACTCATTTAATTCTTCTGCTGAATTAAAATTATATTCAAATGGTTCTATTTTTATTGGAAATGTATCTACATATGCATTTCCATTTTTTTCTAATATTGATGTCATTAGTGATATAGAATTATTTAACTGCTCATCATCTGTTTTAGATTTATACATTTCTAAAGAAAAATCCATTTCTGTACTTACTAGCACATTACCACTTCTATCTAAAATGCTTCCTCTAGCAGCTTCTATGGTAGCTTCACGAGCAAGTTTTGTATTTGAGGTTTCACGATATTCTGCTCCATTTACTATTTGTAAATTAAATAGAGTAATTAAAATAATTATTCCTATCAAATAAACTATTGTTACTATTAAATTATATCTAAAATTAGAGTTCTCTAATTCATTTATACGTTTCAGAATATCACCTTCTTTCAGTTTATTTACTAAATTTTTCTTGTAATTTTATATTTTAAAAATATCTTGTTAATATGTTTTGCTTTTTAAAGTTTCTATCAATTATATATCCAATCTTTTGTATTAATGGATATAGTATTATTGTTATTAAAACATTATATAAAATTTCTATT